>JAYVST010000818.1:0-3957 GCA_043775255.1 Burkholderiales bacterium | reverse complement strand
TCGCGCATGCGCGCAAGCAGGCGCTGCAGCACGATCGCGTCGGGCGTGGTGTTGGGCACGGGTTCGTCGAGGGTCGCGAAACGCGCGCCGAGCGTACCGATCACGCCGCACGGCGATGCGCAATGCCCGAGGGCCTCTGCCACCCATTGCGCCACCGAGGTCTTGCCGTTGGTGCCGGTCACGCCGATCATGTTGAGCGCGCGCGACGGCTGGCCGTATACCGCGTCGGCCAGCGGCCCGGCCAGCGGCTTCAAGCCGTCGATGGCGAAATTCGGCAGCGTCCACCGGGCCTGCCAGTCGAACCCGGCCCGCTCCCACAGGACCGCTGCGGCCCCGCGCGCGACCGCATCGGCGATGAACGCGCGGCCGTCGCGCGTGCCGCCATGGCCCGGATAGGCCAGGAACACCGTGCCGGGCCGCACCACGCGGCTGTCGGCCGACAGGTCTTCAATGCGCACGGCGGCGGCTTCAAGCATGGCGATGATCTCAGGCGCGCCCACGGCCGCCGCCTGCACGCAAGCCGGCGCGTGGCGCACGGGCGTCTGGCAGCCTGTCGGACTTGGGAGTCGTCGGCTGCACATCGCTTTCCACGCCCCCGGTCCGACAGGCTGCCAGCCCGAAGAAAAGCACCGCCGGCCGGTTCATGTGCTCTCCTTGACTTCCGCGCCTTCACCAGGCAGCACGATCGGGCGCATCGGCGCATCCGGCGGCACGCCCAGGATGCGCAAGGCCCCGCCGATGACGGTCGAGAACACCGGCGCGGCGACCTCGCCGCCGAAGTACTTGCCGTTCGAAGGTTCGTCGAGCATCACCGCAACCACCAGTCGCGGGGCCGACGCCGGCGCCAGGCCGACAAAGGACGCGCGATACTTGCGTTCGGCATAGCCGGCGCCTTCCTGCTTGTGCGCCGTGCCGGTCTTGCCGGCGACCCGATAACCCATGGTCTGGGCGCGCGGCGCCGTCCCGCCGGGACCGGCGGCGAGTTCAAGCATGTGGCGGACCGCGCGCGCAACCTCGGGTTGCACCACCTGGCTGCCGAACGCGGGTCCGGCCGCCTTGATGAAGGTGGCATCGACGATATCGCCCTCGCGGCCGAACACGGTGTAGGCGCGCGCCAGCTGCAGCAGCGAGGTCGACAGGCCATAGCCGTAGGACATGGTGGCCTGCTCGATCGGGCGCCAGCTTTTCGCCGGCCGCAACTTGCCCGACACCGCGCCGGGAAACTGCACGCGCGGCACCACGCCGAAACCGACGCGATTGAACATGTCCCACATGTCCTGACGTTCGATCGCCAGCGCCAGCCGGGCGGTGCCGACGTTGCTCGATTTCTGGATTACTTCGGCCACCGTCAACGCCCCGTGCGGGTGTGCGTCGCTGATGGTCGCTCGGCCGATGGTGAGGCGGCCCGGGGCGGTCTGGATCACCGAGCCCGGCGTGACCATGCCGAGTTCAAGCGCCAGGGCGGCGGTGAACGGCTTCATCGTCGAGCCCGGCTCGAAGGTGTCGGTCAGCACCCGGTTGCGCAACTCCGCGCCGGTCAGGTTGGCGCGATTGTTCGGGTTGAACACCGGCAGGTTCACCAGCGCCAGCACCTCGCCGGTGTGCACGTCGAGCACGACGATGCCGCCGGCACGGGCACGATGCGCCTCCACCGCGTTCTTGAGCTCGCGGTAGGCCAGGTACTGGATCTTGCTGTCGATCGACAACACCAGATCGCGCCCGTCGCGCGGGCCGCGGATGCTGGCGACGTCCTCGATCACGTTGCCGCGCCGGTCCTTGATCACGCGCCGGCTGCCGGCATGGCCGGCTAATTCCGCCTGGAACGCGAGCTCGATGCCTTCCTGGCCGGTTTCATCGACAGCGGTGAATCCGAGCACGTGGGCGGTGACTTCGCCGGCCGGATAGTAGCGCCGGTATTCGCGCTGCTGGAAAATGCCCGCCAGCCCAAGTTGCGCGACGCGCTCGGCCTGCTCGGGCGGCAGTTGCCGTTTCAGGTACACGAAATCGCGATCGGCGGCGTCGGCCAGTTTCTTGTCGAGTTCCGCGGGCGGCATCTCGAGTACGCGCGCCAGTTCGCGCAGCTTGTCGCGCGAGGCGTCGACGTCGTCCGGAATGGCCCAGATCGAGCGCACCGGCGTGCTCGACGCGAGGATTTCGCCGTTGCGATCGGTGATCTTGCCGCGATGCGCGCTGATCTCGATCACGCGGCTGTAGCGCGACTCTCCCTTTTGCTGCAGGAAGTCGTTGTTGAACACCTGCAGATACACCGCCCGCGCGACCAGCGCGCCAAACCCGATGAAGACAAGCGCCAGAAGCATGCGCGAGCGCCACAGCGGCAGGCGCAACTGCAACAGCGGATTGGGTGCGGAGATCATCATCGCGGCGACTCCCGCGCGCCGGGCGCGGCGCCACCCGGCGGCGGCGCCGGCGCCGTGGCGGGCGTGACGAACTGCAACCGGCGCGCGTCCGGGGTTTTCATCGCCAGCTGGCGTGTCGCGATACCTTCGATCAGCGCATGTTTGGCCCAGGTGGACTGCTCGAGCTGCAGCTGCCCCCATTCAACCTCGATGCGCTTTTGCTCTGCACGCGCCTGCTCCAGCTCGATGAACAGCTTGCGCGCCTGATGCGTCGAGGTGACTGCGGCGAGCGCGCATGCGACCAGCACGGCAAGCAGCACGAGATTGACGCGGCTCATTTAAGCGATCCTCTCGATGACCCGCAGGATGGCGCTGCGCGCGCGCGGATTGGCGGCCACCTCGGCGGCGCCTGGCCGTGTGGCCCGACCGATCAGGCGGTAGTCGGCCCGCGGCAGGTCGGCCGCCCGGATCGGTACGCCCTTGGGCGGCTCGGCCGGCTGCGCGCGCGCGCGCATGGCCAGCTTCACCATGCGGTCCTCGAGCGAATGAAAGCCGATCACCGCCAGACGACCGCCGGGGGCCAGGCGATCGAGCGCCGATTTCAGTCCTGCCTGCAATTCCTCAAGCTCCTGATTGACGTGAATCCGTAAAGCCTGAAAGGTGCGGGTCGCAGGATCCTGCCCCGGTTCATGGCGCCTTGACCGCGACCTGACGACGTCCGCAACGAGTGCGGCAAGTTCACCGGTTGCAGAGAGCGGCCTCTCTGCGCGGCGAGCAACAATCGCCTGTGCAATCTGAACAGCAAACCGTTCTTCCCCATGATTTTTCAGAACCTCCCTGATTTGTCCCACCGTTGCCGTCGCCAGAAACTGCGCCGCCGTCGCGCCCCGCGTGTTGTCCATGCGCATGTCGAGCGGACCGTCGCGCCGGAACGAAAAGCCGCGCGCTGCCGATTCGATTTGCGGCGAGGACACGCCCAGGTCCATCAGCACCCCCGCCACCGCCCCCACACCGCATCCATCGAGCACGCGATCGAGCCCGGAAAATCCCGCATGCACGATGCGGAAACGCGCGTCATCGATGTGCGCCGCCGCTGCCACCGCCGCCGGATCGCGGTCGAGCGCGATCAGGCGGCCGTCGCGGCCAAGGCGCTCAAGAATCAGCCGGCTATGCCCTCCGCGTCCGAACGTACAGTCGACATACACGCCATCCGATACGAGCGCGAGCGCATCGACCGCCTCGGCAAGGAGAACGGCGATGTGCGCGTCGGGTTTTTCATGGTTCACGAAGCGGGGCCGGGTCAGAACGAAAAGCCGGCCATCGACTCCGGCATGCCTTGCGCGACCACCTCGGCCTCTGTTTTCGCCAGGTGCACCGTATCCCAGATTTCGAAATGCTTGCCCATGCCCATGAGCATTACGTCGCGCGTCAGATTCGCCGCCGCGCGCAGTTCCGGCGCGATCAGCAAGCGCCCCGCACCGTCGAGTTCCACGTCCATCGCGCTGCCGAGGAAAATCCGCTGCCATGCGCGTGCCTGCATCGGCAACGCCGCGATTTTTTCCCGATGGGCCTCCCATACCGGGCGCGGGAACATCAACAG
>JAYVST010000817.1:0-1841 GCA_043775255.1 Burkholderiales bacterium | reverse complement strand
CGAACTCGCGCAGATGCGCCGCGTGCGGCACGTGGTGCGCATGGGCCATGTACGCGCGATCGAAGCTGCGCGCATCGTGCTCGACGGCGGCAGCATTCCAGCCAGCCCCGACCAGGTGCACGTGCACTGCTGCGCCGACGGCATCCCGTTCATCGCGCCGCGACCGGTGTTCGCGCCCGGACGCATCGCCCTGCAATACATGCGGCGCTGCGCGCCCTGCTTCAGCGCCGCCGTGATCGGCAAGATCGAAGCCACGCTCGACGACGACGACGACAAGAACGCGCTTTGCATGCCGGTGACCCTGCCCAACGAGCCGCTCGACTGGCTGCGCATGAACCTGCAGGAAGGGCGCAACGCCGCAGCCTGGAGGAAGGTGCCGGCGCTGCGCGAATGGCTTTCCGCCTCGCGTCTGAACGCCTATACGACCCTGGTGGAGCGCGGCATGCGCGAAGCCACGCCGGAACGTACGGCGATTCTGGCGCGTTATCGCGCCGCTGCCGGACCGGCACTTGCCCGGATGGCGGAGTTCCTGGCGCACCGTCCCGAGCCGGCGCCGGGCGGGGGTTCCGCACACAACAGCACGGCCGCAATTGAGCGCTGAAATTTGAGCGCTGAATCGCATGCGCGGTTCGCACCATGCGCCGCGCGCCTTGCCGACTACCCGCGAACCGGTGCCAGCTTGCGTTCAACGGCAGAGCGCAACCTGGGCCATCGCAGTTCCAGAAGCCGTGGCGGCAGCCGCGCCAGGGCGATCTTTTCGTCGGGCAGTGCGGCGCCGCTATCGACGCCAAAACTCTTCGGGCAGGGTATCGGCGCGTTGTGGCAAGGCCGGTGGCTGGTTCTCGATCAGATAGATCAGGATGTTGGCGTCCAGCAGGTAGATCACAACGCTTCCCGCTCCTGCATGGGTCGCGCAGCCGACTGCTCGGCCTCGAGGTTGACGCCGAAGGCATCGTCCACCTCGTTGACGGCGCGCAAAGCCGCCAACAAGGCCGCCCCGCGTTCTGCGCGCAGCGGGTGGAGGATCAGGGCTCCCTGCTCGTTGCGGGTGATCCTGACCCGATCGGTGTCCAGCCGGAACTCTGCCGGGATGCGCACTGCCTGGCTGCTGCCGTTGTTGAAAACGCGGGCGATCAGCGTGTCCACGAGCGGCTCCTTGTGTGTACGTATACGTGTCCACAATGGTTTAGCCGCCAATTTCTTACAAGCCCGTCAAAGCGGGCCGCATCAGGAAAAACGACGCAATCCCGATCGTTGATGGTACCCGAGGGATGATCGACGCGACGGATCAGTCCTCGTTACGCAGCGGTCGATTTGGGACTATGATCGTGCGGCAAGGAACGTGCGGCGCCGGGTCACTTCAGGACTCGCCGCAGTCGACCACAACTTTCCCCGGGAGAAGCACGATGATGTTGCCGACCGCTGGTGCCAGCCGAATTGCAGGCCTTTTCGTAAGCGGGTTGTGCCTTGCTGCAAGCGTTGTGCACGCTCAAACGACAGGACCGACTGGCGGCAACCTTCCGTTCAGCAACTTCCAGCCTTCGCTAGCCCTGACAGAGGTTCTCGTAATGCAGGGCATCTTTCCCTCCAGGGACTCCGGTTTCGTCTCCGGGGATACCTTGGGCTTTATCTACAATTTCGCCGGCACTTTCGCGCCGGGCGGCAGCATGAGCGCCGCCGGGCAGCTATTGCCCATCCAACAGAACACCGCGGTCTTCAGCCTGCTCGGCACCAATTATGGTGGCGACGGGAGAACGAACTTCGCCGTGCCGAATCTGGCGGGCAGGGCAATCATTGGCGATGGCTTCGCTCCAGGTCTGTCCCAACGTACCATAGGTGAG
>JAYVST010000816.1:0-1680 GCA_043775255.1 Burkholderiales bacterium | reverse complement strand
ACGCGCGACCATGGTCGTGGTGGCGCAGGTGGCACAACTCATGAATGATCACGTAGTCGATCGCCTCGCGCGGCGCCCTGACCAATAGCGGATTCAAGGTCAGGCGGCCGGCTGCCGAGCAACTTCCCCACCGGCTTTTCATCGACCGTATGCTTACCGACGGTGCAGAATTGACCCATGGCAGACGATCGGCCAATTCGTCGACCCGGCGCCGCAGCCATGCCGATGCATGCTCGCGATACCAGGCGTCAACCAGTTTGCGGACGCGGTCGGCGTCAGGCGCTCGAACAGTTGCACGGAGTTGACCACCCGCTAAGGCAATGCGCTCCTGCCCATCCGGCAGGACGCACACCTTGAGCATGTAGCGCCGACCGAGATAGCGATGCGATTCACCGCTCACCCAGTCGCGCCGCGCATGATGTTGTGACCGTGCCTTGATGTCATGCAGATGGCGATAAATCCATCGCGCGCGCTGTTTGACGATAGCCGCGATGGCGCTAGTGCCGGCTGACGCGGGAGCACGAACCACGACACGTCCGTCCGGCTCGACTTGTACGCGCACAGTCTGACGCGTCATCGCGTGCCTGATGACGGTGTATTCGATGACCGAATCACCGTAACGGACTTGCCCGGCTTCCTTCATAGATCGCGATTTAAGCCGATCCGCGTGATATGCACCACCCGATCGATCACGGCCTTGGCAACCTCAAGCCCCACCAGCGCAAACAAACGCGGAAGCAAAGCCTTGCGGATAGCCGCTTCGAGGTTTTGCAGGTTGAGCGAGTTTTCGGCCACAGCCAGACGCACCGCCTCGTCGATGGCCAAAGCTTCGGCCACATAGGCTTCGATCTCTTCGGGTGTCGCACCCTCGAAATCAGCCTCGCCCAATGCCAGCCGGATGGCGCCGAAATACGCCTTCGCATGCGGGTTTTCGTCGAGGGCATGCGGCACGCCCGGTGTACGCCGCGCTTTTACCTCTTGCTCGAAGTCCTTGAACAGCGCGTATTGCTTGAGCGGATGGTCGAACATCGCCTCCGCCTCGGCGATCGCCTGTTTCAACAGATCGGCGAACACCTTTTGCGCATAGGGGTCTGCCGCCAGCTCCTGCTCGATGGTCTTGCGCAGCCGGGTGCGGATGAGGTCGGTTTCGTTGCGTGTTTTCTCTTCCGTCCATTCCTCTTCGGCCTGTCCGAGCTGATGGACGAGGTACACGCCCTGCGGTTCGCGCACTTCCCTGCCGATCACCTGCTTGTCCACCAGCCGGCTGATCTGATCCTCATAGACGCTGTAGTCCACGGTTTCCATCGCATCGCGCCGGGCGACCTGCCGGAGTTCGCTGAACCAGCGCAGATCGTCCTTGTAAGTGGCGATCAATGCTTCGCTAAAACTCCGGTCCTCGAAGAAGCTGCGCGAACCCAGCGCCGTTTGCAGGCACAGGCCAAAGGCGGTGAGTGCGTCGTAGAAGTCATCGCGCAGCTTCTGTCGCGTGTCGTAAGGCTCGCCATCCGACCCAGCTTCCATTTTGGGGCTCAACACGCGGCGGTATTGCTCGATGTCCTTGCGGTTCACCACGTCCTTGAAGTACGACCACAGTGAGTCGTGCAGCGCCGGCAGGCGCTTGTATTCGGTGCTGAACTGCCGGTACAGGCCGTCCAGGTCGGCCATGTCAAACCCACCTTG
>JAYVST010000815.1:0-2861 GCA_043775255.1 Burkholderiales bacterium | reverse complement strand
GTCGAGACGGCTATTGGCCAGTTGCGACTTGGTCGGATTCAACACGTATTGGCCTTCGATGTAGCCCACGCGGGCAGCGCCGATCGGACCGTTGAACGGCAGGCCGGCGATCGCCATCGCGGCCGACGAGCCCAGGAGCGCCGCGATGTCGGGGTCCACTTCCGGGTTGCACGACATCACGGTGCAGACCACCTGCACTTCGTTGTAGAACCCTTCCGGGAACAGCGGGCGGATCGGACGGTCGATCAGCCGCGAAGTCAGCGTCTCCTTCTCGGACGGTTTGCCTTCACGTTTGAAGAAACCGCCGGGAATCTTGCCGGCCGCGTAGGTCTTCTCGATGTAGTCGACAGTCAGTGGAAAAAAATCCTGCCCCGCCTTTGCACTCTTGGCGGCAGTGACAGCGGCAAGCACCACGGTGTCGTCGATGGTGACAAGCACCGCACCAGACGCCTGACGTGCGATCTCGCCGGTTTCCAGGGTTACAGTGTGGGCGCCGTACTGAAAAGATTTCTTGTGGATATTGAACAAGGTCGTGTCCTTAAGACGTTGATTTCAGCCACCGGATCAATCCGCTGCTGCGACGCGCGCGTCGCAGCAGCGGATTGCCTGATTCGCTCTCGAAAACCGAGGAGCGCAAGAACCGGCCGGCCTGATCGGGTTGACGGAATGGATACCTGCGGGTTTGACCACCTGCGGAAAATGATGCCTGCGGAAGTGGGTGCTTGGCGACTGCTCCCGCCGAATACCAGGACGGGATGTCGCGCCGGCGATTACTTGCGCAGACCGAGTTTTTCGATCAGCGATCGATAACTGTCGGCGTTGCGGCCTTTCAGATAGTCGAGCAGTTTCCGGCGCTTGCTGACCATCTTGAGCAAACCGCGGCGCGAATGATGATCCTTGGTGTGCGCCTTGAAATGATCGGTCAGGCCGTTGATGCGCGCCGTGAGCAGCGCGACCTGGACTTCGGGGGAGCCGGTGTCGCCTTGGGCGCGCTGATGCGCGGCGACAACCTCGGCCTTGTTAACTGTGGCAGCGGTCATGAAATCCTCGTTGGAGTGGGTTGGCGTCATCCCAGAAAGCCGGATAAGGTCACAAAATACGCGACCTAACGAGGATCGGCGATCCGAGAAAACCTTTCGAGTATAGCAAATTGGCCGCCTTCCCCGACGTGCGCCGAGGGGCGCTGTTGCAGCAACGCAAATGTGTCGCGCCGCAACAACGCGGGCCCGTTCGCAAGTGTGCAAGACTTGTCTGGATCAGGCGCTCAACGCCCATCCTCCTGCTTGCGGCAGCCAATCCGCCGCCCCATGTGTTGGCTACATCAACGGAACAGGAATCCCATGCGACTCATTGTATTGCCCGGAGACGGCATCGGCCCCGAAATCACCGCTGCCACTGTCGCCGTCCTCGAAGCTGCGTCGAGCCGCTTCCACCTTGACCTGGTGATCGAACTCGAAAGCGCCGGCCTCGAAAGCCTTGCGCGGCGCGGCGCCACCATCGCGCCGGACCTGCCTGAACGAGTGCGCCGCTCGGACGGCCTGTTGCTCGGACCGATGTCCACTGCCCAGCTCAAGGACGAAAGCCGGGGTGAAATCAATCCGTCGATGTTCTTTCGCAAGACCCTGGATCTGTTCGCCAACATCCGCCCGGCACGTACCTTCGCCGGCGTACCCAACAAGGTTGGCCCGTTCGACCTGGTGGTCGTGCGCGAGAACACCGAAGGCTTCTATGCCGATCGCAACATGGAAAGCGGCGGCAGTGAAATGCTGGTGACGCCGGATGTGGTCATTTCGCTACGCCGCATCACGCGCCGCTGCTGCGAACGCATCGCACGTGCCGCCTTTGAATTGGCCGTGCGGCGCCGCAAGCATGTCACCATCGTGCACAAGGCCAATGTCCTGAAGATCGGCGACGGCATGTTCATCGACATCTGCCACGAAGTAGGCCGCGAATTTCCCGACGTCGCCATCGACGATCGGATCGTCGATGCCATGATGGCTCACGTGGTGCGCGCACCCGATCGATTCGACGTAATCGTCACCACCAACATGTTCGGTGACATCCTTTCCGATCTCACCTCCGAACTCTCCGGCAGCATCGGCATGGGCGGTTCGCTCAATGCCGGACATGCGCATGCGATGGCCCAGGCCGTACATGGATCCGCCCCTGATATCGCCGGTCGCGACATCGCCAACCCGGTATCGCTGATCCTCTCGGCCGGCCTTCTGCTCGACTGGCACGGCCGACGCCGCAACCTGCCCCGCTTCAACGCGGCCGCGCGCGCCATCGAAGAGGTCACCGCAGCCGCAGTCGCCGCAGCGGAAGCAACAGCGGATGTAGGCGGCAAACTTGGCACGCGTGCGACCGGCGCGGCTTTCGCCAGACGCGTCCTGGAGACTGCGTAATCGCGACCCGGACTCCGGGCGCCACCCGCCTCAAATCGGCCACGCCATTCCGGACTGTCGCCGCCTGCATGCGACCAGCAGCGTGGCGCGACGCTTGCCTGTCGGGATCGGATTGCGTTACGCGGCCGGTCCGTTGCCCACCAGCATGGCGCCGTTTGCCTCAGCGACCCGCACGCCATTCTGGTTGACGCATGCAGCGCGCATCCGCACCACGCCACCGCCATGCCTGAGTTTGTCGTCCTTGCCGACAACCTCCCACGTGGTGGTAAGGGTGTCGCCCGAGCGCACCGGCGCGAGAAATCGGCAGTTGTGCTCCAGATAGCCGATCGCGGTACCGCGAAACAGCATGCCGGCCGGTGCGCCGATGATGGCGCTGGTGATCACGCCGTGCAGGATGCGGCCGCCATGCCGCGACCGACCGGCGAACGCCTCATCCACATGCAACGGATTGAAATC
>JAYVST010000814.1:0-2693 GCA_043775255.1 Burkholderiales bacterium | reverse complement strand
CCGGCGCTGCATCCGGCGCGTTGACGCACTCGCCGCCGAGCAGGCCGGCCACGGTGGCGAGCAGGACATCGAGATCCACCGGCTTGGTTACATAGGCGGTGCAACCGGCCTCAAGCACTTCCTTTTCGTAGCCTTTCATCACGTTGGCCGTCAGGGCGACGATGGGCGTGGCGACGCCGCGGCTGCGCAAGAGACGGGTGGCGCCGTAGCCGTCGAGCACCGGCATCTGCATGTCCATCAGGATCAGGTCGAAGCCCCCTGCGGCCACGCGGTCGACGGCGATCTGGCCGTTTTCGGCTTCCTCGACCCACAAGCCGTATTCGGCCAGCACCAGCGAGACCAGCTCGCGGTTTTCCGCGCCGTCATCGACCACCAGCACGCGCGCGGCGGGTATGCGCCAGCGCTTGCCCGCGTCTGCGGCGACTAGGGCTTCCTCGGCCAGCGCCTCTTCCGGCGCAAGCATGCGGGCGCAGTCGAGTGGACCGGTGGCGAAGGTCAGGGTGAAGACGCTGCCCCTGCCCGGTGTGCTGGCGACCGCGATGTCGCCATCCAAGGCGCGCGCGAACTTGCGGCTGATGGTCAGGCCCAATCCGGTGCCGCCGAAGCGGCGTGTGATCGACGTGTCGGCCTGCGTGAAGGGTTGGAAAATCGCCTCGACTTGGTCGGCGGGAATGCCGATTCCGGAATCGTGCACCTCGACGCGATAGCAGCCGGCGGCGGCATCGCAGGCAAGCACCACCCGCACGGCGCCGCTTTCGGTGAACTTGATCGCGTTCGAGAGCAGGTTGAGGATGATCTGGCGCAGGCGCGCCGGGTCGGAGCGCACGCTGGCAGGCAGCGCACCGCGCGTCTCGCAGGCGATGGAGATGTTCTTTTCGCGTGCCTTCACGCCCAGTTCGCGGACCGCATGGGTGATGATCGCATGCGGCGCGCAGGCCACGCGTTCGATCTCGAGCCGGCCCGCCTCGACCTTCGACAGGTCGAGAATGTCGTTGATCAGGGCGAGCAGGTATTTGCCGCTGGTGTGGATGGTGTTCAGGTGCTTCGCCGACTCGCGCTCGCCGCGGCTGTAGCCGCGCTTGAGCAATTCGGTGAAGCCGAGGATCGCATTCATCGGCGTGCGGATCTCATGGCTCATGTTGGCCAGGAAGTCGCTCTTGGCCCGATTGGCCGCCTCGGCCTCTTCCTTGGCGGACTTGAGCTCCACCTTGTTGGCTTCGAACAGCGTGACGTCCTCTAAGCTGATGAGGACGCCGCCGGGCTTGCCCTGGGTTCCCAGCACCGGCGAGCAGTTGACCACGAAGCTGCGGTCCTGGCCCATGATGTCGCTCAGGACGACGCGGCCGTCGCGCTGTACCAGGCCGGTCTCGAGGGCGTGGTTCCAGGGCAGGTTTTCCGCTGCCACAGGGGCGCCCGCCTGGTCGCGCCAGGCGATCTGCGCCGCGGGGCTGCCCATCAACTGCTCATGGCTCTTGCCCAGAAGCCGGGTCAGCGCTTCGTTGGCCAGCACGATATTGCGCTTTTGGTCGATCACCAGCAAACCTTCGGTCAGGCTGTCGAACGCCGCGCGCACGCGGCCGGGAATCGCCTGCGAAGGGTCGAGGCTTTTGAGCACACGCCCCAGGTAAAGATGAAAACCGACGAAGCACAGCAGCGCGCATGCCAGCGCCAGGCGCAGCCACGGCAGTTCCAGCACACCGGCCAGCCCGCTCGCGGTGAGCGGGCGAAAGCGGAATTCGACCTGCCCCCAGCGCTCCTGCCCGGCCCATACCGGCACCTGCACCTGCGCATCGGCCACCTGCACCGACTCCATCGCCATCCAGGTGCGTGCATGGTCGGCTATCCCCATCACCAGGGCGCCGTCGAGTTTGCGTACGCCGATGGATTCGATATCGGCGTTGCGCTTCATCACGAAGCGCAGCACGGCGTCGAGGCGACGCGGATCGTCGCCGGACAAAAGCGCCGTGCTGCCGGCCGCAACCGCCTCGGCCAGCGCCACCCGGCCTTCACGCGCGGCGGCGACGCGATCCGGGATCAGCCCGAAGAATGAGGCGGCCAGCAGGCTGCTGCTGACAATCGAGACCAAGCCCAGTGCGATGTAGGTCTTGGTGCTGAAGAGTTTCACTGCCTTGCGCTCCCGTCAACTGCGGCGCCCTGCGCGCGGCATCGCGCGGGTTGGCGCGTGCCGCGTTCCATAGAGGCGTTTGCCGGTTTCATCAATAACCCCTCAATGTGCGCAGCGGATCGTCCGCACCGAGCGCCGGTGTTGCACCGCTGTCGTCCGCCTGCCCGCCATCCTCGTCCTCACTAGCATCGGCGCCGGGACGTGACAGCACCGGCAGCGGGTCGAGCACGCGCCAGGCCGGCAGCGCCGACAACAGGCTGCCCATCAGCACTCCGCTACGGAGCAGCCAGATCACATAGGCCACCGACAAGCCGAAGGTCACGCCGGTGGCGCTCAAGGCCAGGGTGTTTTCGAGGTCGAATTCATTGCGCGACTGTTCCCGCAGGCGGTCCAGTTCCTCGATGAAGCCCTGGGCACGCATCGAGGTCAGGAACTGATCGATCTGGGCATTGGTGGCGGCGACCCGGCTGGCGAATCCGAGCACGCCGGCGTCGAACAGCACGGCCTGCGGGTTGAGGGCTCCGCCGCGCCGTTCGCCGAACGACACACTGATGCTGCGGGTTTCGAT
>JAYVST010000813.1:0-3121 GCA_043775255.1 Burkholderiales bacterium | reverse complement strand
ATCTCGTCGATGAAGAAATAGTGTCGCGGGCGCTTGAAGGTGGCGAGATCATGGCTGGAAAGGCAGAACCGGTCGAGCGCCTCGGCGGTCAACGCAGGGTCGCGCCGCACGACCGCCGCGCATACCGCCTGGCCCCACTTGGCGCTGGGCAGCCCGACCGCTGCGGCATTGGCCACGCCGGGATGCTTGAACAGCACGTTCTCGACTTCGGACGGATGGATATTCTCGCCGCCGCTCTTGATGGTGTGGTCCATGCGGCCCATCACGGTGATGAACCCCTCTTCGTCGGCGAAGGCAGCGTCGCCGGAGCAGAACCAGCCCTTGATGAATGCGGCGGCGGTCCGCTCGGGCAGGCCCAGGTATTCGGTGAACACGGAAGGGCCGCGGGTGATCAGCTGGCCGATTTCGCCGGGCTTGCACAAGTCGTCGGGATCGCGGCTGTCGGCGCCGATGATGCGCACGTCCATGTTCACGGCGGCATGGCCGACGCTGCCAAGCTTGCCGGGGTGCAGGCGATAGTCGCAGGTAGTGACCGCCAGCGCCTCGGTGGAGCCGTAAACATTGAGGAAGTATTGCGGGAACATCGCCATGCACTTGCGCGTGACGTCGTCGGCCAGGGTCTGGCCGCCGTAGAACCCGCAGCGCAAGGTTGAAAGGTCGTACTTCGACAGGTCGGCCGCGGCGATCATCACCATTTGCGTGGGCACGCCGTGCAGGGTGGTGATGCGTTCGCGCCCCACCAGCGCAAGGGTCTCGTCGACATCGAAGCCGCGCGTAAGCACATTGGTGCCGCCCAGCTGCACAAAGGGCACGAACTGGATTTGCAGTTGTGCGATGTGGAACAGCGGCTTGTTGTTGAGGATGATGTCGTCGTGGCGGAAGCCGCATTCGAGCGCCATGCTCATGCTGCCCATGTTCTCGGCCAGATGCGAGCGCACCACCCCTTTCGGGCGCCCGGTGGTGCCGGAGGTGTACATGATGAAAGCAGGGTCGTGCCAGCCGACCTGCGCTTCGGGTTCGCTGTCCGCGCCTGGCTCGACGAAACTGTCGAACGGGACTTCGCCGGCCTCGGGTCTGGTCCCGATGTAAATCAACCTTTCCACCGCGAGGTCGGCGCGAATCGCCGCCACCGGGACGCGCAAGCTCTCCTCGAACACCAGGATGCGCGAACGCGAGTCGTCCACGATGTACTTCACCTCGTTGGCCGATAGCCGGTAGTTGATCGGTACCGGTATCGCACCGATCTTCATCAACGCATAGAAGCCGGTGACCTGCTCGGGCAGGTTGTAGGTGAGAAAGGCGACGCGGTCGCCGTGGCCAATACCGGCGGCGCGAAACGCGTGCGCTGTCTTATTGACCCAGCGGTTCCATTGCAGGTAGGTCCAGCGGCGGCCTTCGAACACCAACGCGGTCTTGTTGGGCCATTTGAAGGCGGCCTGCGTGAGGTTGAGGGCGAGATTCATGCAGCGCTCCGGAGACGGATGGTCATCGCAATGGCAAAACTCTAGGCAGGGCGGGCCGTGCCGCGCACCAGCAAGGGACTGCGCACGGGGCTGTCCGACGTGGCAGGCGTACCGGCCGTCCAGCGCAACGTGTCGAGGTCGAGCGACTCGAAGCCTGCGACAGGCAACACGCGCGCCGAATCGCCATCCGGCTCGACGATCCAGGTTGCATGCTCCGGGCCGATGCGCAATTCGCGGATTGAGGCGCCGCCCAGCAGCGTGCGGCGCGGCGACTCGCGCCAGTGGGCGAAATGCTCACTCTCTTCGTCGGCGGGCAGGGCTGCGCTGCCCGGTACCCACCGGGGCAGCCCGCCGAACCAGGCGAATGCCACGCACCCCGTCGGCGCGCGCGTGGCGCTTCTGGTGCGCCGCGCGGGAATCCATGCATAGCCGCCGGCAGTCCAGGTCGCCTCGCCGATCGACAACTCTCCCGCGAGCACCAGGAACTCCTCAGGCACCGCATAGTGGCCCGGCCCCGGCCGTTCCCATCCTGCGGGAAAGCGCACCAGGGCACGAAACGCACGATCCCCCGGATGGGCAAGTGGAACCAGCGCCACCGGCCCATTGCCACCCGGCATCGGCGCCGAATTCCATGCAAGATCGGTCAATGGCTGCGGCAGCATTCGTTCAGGCGTGCGGAATGCGAATTTCGGTCACACCTTCGGCCGCCACCTTGCCGGCGTTCGTCAACCGTTGCAGCAGCGTCACCACGACAGCGCCTTCGACCTCGCGCAGCGCCGTGACCTCGCCGGTGGCGACTAAGCTATCGCCGGCGAACGCCATCGACTTCATCTTCAGGGAATGTCGGCTGATGAAAGCACGCGGCCCGGCCCAGTCTTGCGCAGCACGGGCGAACACGGCGCCAAAGGCCTGTCCGTCGACTAAGGCGCCAGGGAGCTTCTTGGCGTGCGCGTATTCGAGGTCGTAGTGCAGGCGATGCCAGTCCCAGGTGGCGGCGCCATAGGCAACCAGGTCCACCTGGGTGAAGTTCTTCGTCAACGGCGGCAGGGCCAGGCCGACATGAATGTCGGCCGGGTTGCGGGTCGGCGCGATCATGCGGCCTCCAGCGGTTGGTAGACGATGGTTTCGCGGTTGACCGCGACCACCTTGCCTTCGGCGTCGCGGTACGTGGCGACCGCATTGACGAACAACTGCGTGCCGCCGCGCGAGGAATTGCGTTCGACGATGTCTTCCATCTTCCAGGTGACTGAAATGCGGTCGGTCGGCAGCACCGGGCGCATGAATTCATAGTCGTTGCCGGCACGGATCATGCGGCTCGCGGGTACCGGCAGATGCCACTCGTGGCCGATATAGCCATCGGCATCCGGTGGCCGGTGCGCGTACTGGCAGGTCTCGCAGATCAGCGTCGCCGGCGCCACCACCGACGGATGGCCGGCTTCCCTGGCGTAGGCGTCGTCGACGTACAGCGGATTGTCATCCCCCATGGCGAGGGCGAAATAGCGGATCGCGGCGCGCCCGAGTTCTTCGCGCGCCGGGTAATGCACCTCGCGGCCGATATGGGCTCTGAGTTCGTCGGTGAGCATTGGCATGGGTGTCGACCGATAGGCGATGGGTGGGGCGGGTCCGAAAATGACGTGCGGATCGTTACAGGGAACAGC
>JAYVST010000812.1:0-3729 GCA_043775255.1 Burkholderiales bacterium | reverse complement strand
CGTCGGTGAGCAAATCGACCGCAGCGGTCCATTTTTCACCGCCTTCTTGCCCCATAGCCGGGCTATGGGGCGGCGAATGCGGCAAAAACTGTCCTCGCTGGGGCCAATTTTCGCTTTCGACGCCCCAAGTCCGACAGGCTGCCAGGCGCAGGGGAATCACCTTGATGGTGCGAACGTTCTGCGTGACATCTTCGCCGGTCTCGCCGTCGCCGCGGGTCGCTGCCTGCACCAACACGCCGTATTCATAGCGCAGGTTGATCGCCAGGCCGTCGAACTTGAGCTCGCAGGCATATTCGACATCGGCATCGCCCGCATCCAGGCCGAGCGCCTTGCGCACCCGGTCGTCGAAGCCGGTCGCGCCGGCGGGGGCGGTGTCGCGTTCGCTGCGGATACTCAGCATCGGCACCCTATGACGCACCGGCGCAAAACCGTCCAGCGGCTTGCCACCGACCCGCTGGGTTGGTGAGTCCGGCGTACGCAGCGCTGGATCGGCGTCCTCCAAGGCTTCGAGCTCGCGATACAGTCGGTCGTACTCGGCGTCGGGGATGGTCGGCGCATCCTCCACGTAGTAGGCGCGCATGTGGCGTTCGAGTTCGCCGCGCAGGAAGCGCGCGCGTTGCGGCGCTGGTCCCGCCACCGCCAGGGTCATGCGAACAGGCGCAGCGCCAGCGCGCCTCCGGCGGGCAGTCCCGCAGCATCCATGCGTGCATGAATGCCGGCGACACCTTGACCTATCTTCGCCAGCATGGCGTCGTCCAAGACGCGCTGGTTGTCGTCGACAATGCGCGCCTCGAGGCCCTTGCCGAGGGTGCGCGCGCAATGCGCCATCAGTCCGAAGCTGGCCGCCTCGCGCGGCACGCGCGGAACGTCCAGCAGCAGCGACACCGCAGCCGGCGCGCTTTGGCGCAATGAGATCAACTCCAGAGCGTTGTCGTTGCGGCGGCGGAACACGCCGTCGTCCTCGCGGGTGAATCCATTGGCTTCGGCCAGGCCGCGAAACTTGGTTTCGGCAAACGTGGCCGCAGCCACCAGGCTGATGCCGATCTGCACATCGACCTCCGCGCAGAACGCATCGAGTTCGACCGCCTGGGTCAAGGGGCTTTGCGAACCCGCCCAGGACAGGGTGGCGCCGGAATCGGCGGCCAGCGTCTCGACGGCACGCTGAAATGCGGCCAGGTCGGCCTCGCGGATCGGCCCGCCGCGGTCGGTCAGTTGCAGTCCCAGGCGGACCTTGCGATAGTCGCTGCCGGCAACCGGACCTTCCCAGCCCTGGGCCGCCATGTTGAAGGCGTCGCAGCCGATGGCGCGCGCGAGATCGAGACCGGCGCCGAGCGCTGCTGCCCGTGTGCCTTCAACGGTCGCGGGGAACTCGATTTCGGCGATGCAGTCGATGCGTTCGTCGAGGGTGGCCGCAGCGTCGGTGCGTCCCGCGACCGCAGCGGCCAGGCTGACAATGACCGGTGTCGATGCGGCACTCGCCTCTTCCCAGTGCGGCTCGATTCGCAGGGCGCCCTGCGCGGCGACCGGTGTTTCGGGCGCAGCTGCGATCGTCACCGGACGCTGCGACAACAGCACGTCCTCATGACCGGACTCAAAACCCCGCCCGACCTTGCGGTGCTTGATCTCCTGCCACTTGTTGAAACCCACTACGCCGACCACGATGGCCACGCCTAGCGCCAGCAGTCCCATCTGCAATTCGCTCAACGCCTCTCCCCCCTGCCGCGTCTGCGCGCCGCGCCTGCAAGATCGCTCGGCCGCATTCGGTCCATCTGCCTTAGGCCGCCATCGGTTCGCGCAGCCGCACCGCCTCGTCCATGTCGACCGCGACGATGCGCGAAACGCCCGGTTCCTGCTGCGTCACGCCCACCAGCTGGTGCGCCATCTCCATGGTGATCTTGTTGTGGCTGATGAAGACGAACTGGGTATCGGCCGACATTTTCTTGACCAGTTGGCAAAAGCGCTCGGTATTCGGGTCGTCGAGCGGTGCATCCACCTCGTCCAACAGGCAGAAAGGCGCAGGATTTAAGCGGAACATTGCAAACACCAGGGACGTGGCCGTGAGCGCCTTTTCGCCGCCCGACAACAGGTGGATGGAAGCGTTTTTCTTGCCCGGCGGCTGCGCCATCACCTGCACGCCGGCGTCGAGAATCTCGTCGCCGGTCATGATGAGCCGGGCTTCGCCGCCGCCGAACAAGGCCGGGAACAGCTCGCCGAAATGCCGATTGACCTGGTCGAAGGTTTCCTTGAGCAGTTCGCGGGTTTCGCGGTCGATCTTGCGGATCGCGTCTTCGAGCGTGGCCACCGCTTCGGTCAAGTCGTTGTACTGCGCATCGAGGAAACCCTTGCGTTCGGCAGCTGCGGTGAGTTCGTCAAGCGCGGCCAGGTTGACCGCGCCGAGCGCCGCGATTTCCTGGATCAGACGCGCGATGTCAGCGGCCAGCGGCGCGGCGCGGGCCCAGTCAAGCTGCGGCGCCAGTGCCGCTTCGTCGGCATTGGCGTCGACCAGCTGCAGCGCATACTGTTCCTGCGCCAGGCGTGCGGCCTGCTCCTTCAGACGCAGATCGCCGCTGCGGGTGCGCAAGGGATCGAGTTTTTGTTCGGTCCTGATCCGCTCCTCGTCCATGGCGCGCAGTTGTGCGGTCAGGCCGTCCTGCTCGCTGCGCACGCGCGCCAAAGCCTGCTCCTTTTCAAGACGCAGATCGAGGGCCGCCTGCAGGCCATTCTGCACGACCGCGTCGTCAAGCCCGCCAAGTTCCTGCCGTACCTGCGCGGCCTCGGCGGCGACCCGCTCGATCTGTGCGGCAATGCCGGTGGCGCTGTTTTCCAGTTCGACGATCTTGGCGCGGCATTGTCGGGTGTGGAACTGGGCTTCCTGCGCTTCGCGTTCCGACTGGCGCACGGTTTCGCGCTCGGCCGCAAGACGCGCCTCGGCGTTTTCGGCAGCGGTGCGCGCAATTTCGAAGGCTTCCTGGGAGGCAGCCAGGGCTAAGTCGAGCTGTTCGAATCTGCCACCGGCTTCTTCCAGGCGATTGCGCTCGATTTCCTCCTGCGCGGCGATTTCCTCGAGCGCGGCGGCAATGCGCCCCGCCGTTTCGCGGTAACGCGCCAGACCCTGCTGGTCGCGCACGACGTCGAGTTGCAGTTCGTGCAGGCGCTGGCGCGCGGACTGCGCGGCCGGCCGCATCTCGCCCAGCTGCGCCGATAGACGGGACAATGCGCTTTCCGTGCGCGCCGCTGCGGCCCGCGCTTCGTCCAAGTGCAGATGCTTGGCCTTGATCGCCAGCTGCAGGTTGTCGATCTCGTTTTGGCGCGCCAGCATGCCGGCCTGCTCGGAATCGGCGGCATGGAAGCTGACGGTCTGGCGTCCGACCATGTGGCCGTCGCGAGTGACAAACATGGCGCGCTGCGGCAACTGCGAACGGCGCGCGAACGCGTCATCGACCGCGTCGATTGCGTACATTCCGGCCAGCCATTCGCCCAGGAGGCCGCGCAGGTTGGCGTCGGCGATGCGCACTCGTTCGATCAGCGGCGTGAATCCGGCCGGCGCAGCGGGCGCGGCTTCGACCGATTCAACCGTGACGAAGGCCAGCTTGGCCGGTGGAGATTCAGTGAAAAACGACTTGACCCAATCGAGATTGCGGATTTCGAGCGCCGCGAGCCGCTCGCGCAGCACCGCCTCGATCGCGGTCTCCCAACCCGGCTCTACATGCAGACGCTGCCACAAACGCG
>JAYVST010000811.1:0-8681 GCA_043775255.1 Burkholderiales bacterium | reverse complement strand
TCATGGTCAAGGGTGCTGCTGTGTCGGGCATGGCTGCCTATGAAGCTTTGTGCAGCGAAGCGGACCGGGATTACGCAGGATTCTGGGCCAGGCAGGCGCGCGAGGCCCTGGCGTGGCACAAGCCCTTCACCCGCGTTCTCGACGAGTCGAACGCACCCTTCTACAAGTGGTTCGAGGACGGCGAACTCAACGCGTCCTACAACTGCCTGGACCGCAATCTCGCTTGCGGCAACGCCGAGAAGACGGCGATCATTTTCGAAGCCGACGACGGTGCTGTTGCGCACGTCACCTACAAGGCGCTGCATTCGCGCGTGTGCCGCCTTGCAAATGCCCTGCGCGGGATGGGCATCGGGAAGGGCGATCGGATTGTCATCTACATTCCGATGACCATCGAGGGTGTGGTGGCGATGCAGGCCTGCGCCCGCATCGGCGCTACCCATTCGGTCGTCTTCGGCGGTTTTTCCGCCAAGAGCCTGCATGAGCGCATCATCGACGTCGGCGCGGTCGCGGTCATCACCGCCGACGAGCAGATGCGCGGTGGGCGCGCCCTGCCGATCAAGGCGATCGTCGACGAGGCGCTCGGCATGGGCGGCTGCGCGGCGGTCCGCAACGTGGTGGTGTACCGACGCACCGGCGCCAAGGTTGCGATGCAGGCCGGGCGCGATACCTGGATGCACGAAGCCGAGGCCGGGCAGTCCGACACCTGCGAGCCGGAGTGGGTCGGCGCCGAGCATCCCCTGTTCATCCTCTACACCTCGGGTTCGACCGGCAAGCCCAAGGGCATCCAGCATTCCACCGGCGGCTACCTGATGTGGGCGGCGCTCACGATGAAGTGGACCTTCGACATCAAGCCGGCCGACGTGTTCTGGTGCACCGCCGACATCGGCTGGGTCACCGGCCATTCTTACGTGGCCTACGGCCCGCTGGCCGTCGGCGCCACCGAGATCGTCTTCGAAGGCCTGCCGACCTACCCGAACGCCGGCCGCTTCTGGGACATGATCGGCAAGCACAAGTGCAGCGTGTTCTACACCGCGCCGACGGCGATCCGCTCGCTGATCAAGGCCGGCGAGGTCGATCCCAAGACCCATCCGCGCAATTACGACCTCACGTCCCTGCGCATCTTAGGCTCTGTAGGCGAACCGATCAATCCGGAAGCCTGGATGTGGTACCACGAGAATGTCGGCGGTTCGCGCTGCCCGATCGTCGATACGTTCTGGCAGACCGAGACCGGCGGCCACATGATCACCCCGTTGCCGGGTGCGACGCCGCTGGTGCCGGGCTCCTGCACTCTGCCTCTGCCGGGCATCATCGCTGCGATCGTCGATGAGACCGGGCATGACGTGCCGAACGGCAACGGCGGCATTCTGGTGGTCAAGCGCCCCTGGCCGGCGATGGTGCGCACCATCTGGGGCGACCCGGAACGTTTCCGCAAGACCTATTTTCCGGAGGAACTCGGCGGCAAACTGTATCTGGCCGGCGATGGATCCGTGCGCGATCGTGCCACCGGCTACTTCACCATCATGGGGCGCATCGACGATGTGCTCAACGTATCCGGTCACCGGCTGGGCACGATGGAGATCGAGTCGGCGCTGGTGGCCAACAGCAGGCTGGTGGCCGAAGCCGCGGTGGTTGGCCGTCCTGATGACCTGACCGGCGAGGCGGTGGTCGCCTTCGTGGTGCTTAAGGGCGCGCGCCCGACCGGCGAAGAGGCGCAGGCCATCGCGCGTGAACTGCGCGATTGGGTCGGTAAGGAAATCGGACCGATCGCCAAACCCAGGGAAATCCGCTTCGGCGACAACCTGCCCAAGACCCGTTCAGGAAAGATCATGCGCCGTTTGTTGAGATCGCTCGCCAAAGGCGAGAACATCACCCAGGATGTGTCGACACTGGAGAACCCGGCGATCCTGGAGCAGTTGAAGCAGGCGACTTGAGAATTGTCGTAGAACCGCAGCGTCACGGCGAAGCTTGTGTGCCTGATTGCACGAAGGGAAAGGAAACTCGATGTAGGTTGCAAAACACACCAGGGAGCAGCGCGTCAGCCCGCCGGCCAGAGCGGACGACGCGCTGCGCATGGCGGAGCTATCCGGCACGGCCTTGAGGAGACCAACGTTGGATTCACTGTTGTTGCTGCAAATCGCGAAGGCGATCGCCGAGATCGCGCTGATGTTTTTTGTCGCGCGCGGCTTGCTGGTGCTGATGTTCCTGCCGGCGCGGCACAAGCTGGAAGGCAATGCGATCTATCAGCTGTTCGTCAAGGGCACGCAGCCATTCGTGTCCCTGATGCGCCTGATTACGCCGCGCTTCGTGCTCGATCGTCACCTGCCTTATGCCGCTTGCGCGCTGCTCGCAGTGGCTTGGGTCGGCCTGTCGATCGGCAAGCTGCAGATGTGCGGCGAGAATCCGCAGCATCGCGCCTGCGAAGCCCTCACCAGCGCGCGCGGCACCGGTCCCGCAGCGGCGCCCAGATGAATCCGATCCTGCGCGTCTACCTCGGACTGGCCGCACGCCTGGCCGTACGGTTCGGTCATCTCGACCGCGCGCTGGAACTTCATGCGGAGATCGAGCGCGGCTTTCCGGCCGGGTCGGCCGAGGCGGCTGCCGCAGTGATGTCGCAGGGCCATGTCTGGGGCCTCAAGGGCGACCGCGCCCGCGCCCGCGCCGAATTCGAACGGGCCCTGCGGCTGCGCCCCGATCTGGCGCTGGCGCACTTCAACATTGGCTGGGTATGCGACCAGCAAGGTCTGCACGACGAGGCCTTGCGCCATTTCGCTCGCGCCCTCGAACTCAACCCCGATCTCGACCGCGCCTGGTACGGCAGCGGCCTGATCCACGTCAAGCAAGAGCGTCATGCGCAGGCCAAGCAGGCCTTCCGGCAGGTGGTGCGCATCGAACCGATGAACATGCACGGCTGGTACCAGCTCGGCATGACGCATTTCGTGCTGGGTGAACTGACCGAGCTCGAAGGCCTGAAGCGACACACCGTCAGGTTCAACCCGAAGATCGCGCATCGGCTCGACGCGGACACAGAAGCGCTTGCGCGCCAGGGCAAGGCAGCGCCTGTCGCGGATGCGGGAAACGCGCCTGCGGCGGCGGCATAGGGTTTTTGTTTTACTTGGACGTCGCTCGCCCGGATCGCAGGCGGCGGCAGTCTCACAAAAACACGGCTTTTGTGAGGAGGATCTATGGCACTGCAAATAACCGACAAGCACAAGGAGTACTGGAACAGGAACCTGCGCTTGACCGGCGTTCTGCTGGTCATCTGGTTCGCCACCACTTTTATCCTGGGCTACTACGCCAAGGAGCTGTCCACGTTCTCGATTTTCGGCTGGCCGTTCTCGTTTTACATGGCCGCGCAGGGTTCGCTGATCGTCTATGTCGTGATCATCTGGTACTACGCGCGTGCCATGGGCAAGCTCGACGACGAATATGGTGTCGCCGAACGCGACTGAAGGAGAAGACAAGAAATGGCAACTTCCACACAAGAACGCGGCGCGTTTTTCGCGCAGCTCAAGAAGGCCTATACCTGGTACACCGGCGGTTTCATCGTGTTCGTGATCGTGCTTGCGATCCTCGAACAGATGGGTCTGCCGCGCCGGTGGATCGGCTACATCTTCCTCATCGCCAGCATTGGCCTGTATGCCGGCATCGGCATCATGAGCCGCACCTCCGATGCGTCGGAGTATTACGTCGCCGGCCGCAGGGTGCCGGCGCTGTTCAATGGCATGGCCACCGGCGCCGACTGGATGTCGGCAGCCTCCTTCATCAGCATGGCCGGCACGCTCTACCTGACCGGCTATGGCGGCCTCGCCTTCATCCTCGGATGGACCGGCGGCTATTGTCTGGTGGCGCTGTTCATCGCGCCCTACCTGCGCAAGTTCGGGCAATTCACCATTCCGGACTTTCTTGGCGCGCGCTACGGCGGCAATTTCGCCCGCTCGATCGGCATTGTCGCGGCGATCGTATGTTCTTTCACCTATGTAGTGGCGCAGATCTACGGCGTCGGCTTGATCACCACCCGCCTCACCGGCGTATCGTTCGAACTGGGGATTTTCCTCGGTCTAGGCGGAATTCTGGTGTGTTCGTTCCTGGGCGGCATGAAGGCGGTGACCTGGACCCAGGTGGCGCAGTACATCATCCTGATCGTGGCCTACCTGATTCCGGTGATTTGGCTGTCGGTCAAGCACACCGGCATCCCCCTGCCGCAGTTCGCCTACGGCAAGACGCTGGAGAAAGTGACCGAACGCGAAAAGCAGCTGATCGACGACCCCAAGGAAAAAGAGGTGCGCCAGATCTTCGCCGACCGCGCCAAGGCGGCCAACGACAAGATCAAGGCGCTGCCTGGTTCGCTTGAAACCGAGCGCGTCAAGACGCAGAAGTCGTTAGACGATCTGAAGGCCGCCAACGCGCCGCTGCCGCAAGTGCGGGCGGCGGAGAAATCGGTCAGGGACTTTCCGAAGGACGAGGCCGCCGCCAAGGCCGCCTGGACCAAGGACGCCGGCGTGGCGGCACGCGCCGATCCGCCGCTGCGCCATGCGGCGGTATATCCGGGCAAGGACGAGAAAGCGAGCGACATCTCACGCAAGAACTTCCTCGCCCTGGTGTTCTGCCTGATGGTCGGCACCGCGGCCCTGCCGCACATCCTGATGCGCTACTACACCACGCCGTCGGTAAAGGAGGCGCGCGAGTCGGTGTTCTGGTCGCTGTTCTTCATCTTCCTGCTCTATTTCACCGCGCCGGCCTTGGCGGTGCTGGCCAAGTTCGATGTCTACACGCTGCTGGTAGGCTCGGAATTCTCCAAGCTGCCGGCCTGGGTGGCGTCCTGGACCAAGGTCGATCCAGCCTTGCTATCGGTGGTCGACATCAACAAGGACGGCATCGTGCAATTGGCCGAGATCGCCATCGGTGGCGACATCGTGGTGCTGGCGACGCCGGAAATCGCGGGCTTGCCGTACGTGATTTCGGGGCTGGTTGCAGCCGGCGGTCTGGCGGCGGCGCTGTCGACCGCCGACGGCTTGCTGCTGACCATCGCCAACGCGCTGTCGCACGACCTGTACTACAAGATGCTCGATCCGAACGCTTCTACCGCAAGGCGCGTCACCATCTCCAAGGTGCTGTTGCTGGTGGTGGCACTGGCAGCGACGGCGGTGGCGGCGCAGAAACCGGCGGACATCCTGTTCCTGGTCTCGGCGGCGTTTTCGCTGGCGGCGGCGGGCTTCTTCCCGGCGCTGGTGCTGGGCGTGTTCTGGAAGCGCGCCAACGCCATGGGCGCCTGTCTGGGCATGATCGCGGGACTCGCCACCACGTTCTACTACATGTGTATCACCCAACCATGGTTGCGCAGCGTCTTCGGCGTGACTTCGCCGATCGCCGACAACATCTGGTGGGATATCCAGCCGATCTCCGCCGGCATCTTCGGTGTACCGGTGGGGTTTGCCGTGATGATCATCGTCAGCCTCATCACGCCGGCGCCGGACGAGAAGACCCAGGAATTGGTTGAACACGTGCGCTATCCCAGCTTGCGCGGGGGAATGAGTACCGAAACCAATTAGGCGCGATGACGTGAGCGGGGTGGTTGGTTCACCCCTGGCCCCGGTGCTCGCCAGGACACCGGGGCTTTTTGTTTTTAGGACAGGGACGCAATGTTAAACTATGAGGTTCCGGAGAGATGGATGAGCGGTTTAAGTCGCACGCCTGGAAAGCGTGTATAGGTTAATAGCCTATCCGGGGTTCGAATCCCCGTCTCTCCGCCAAATTCGAAGGCCCCAGCAGGGGCCCAAATTGGAACGCCCCAGCAGGGGCGTTGGGTTTCCCGCACCGCTTGCGGAAAATCGCAAGTTGCAGCGCGTTTTTGGTTAAGCATTGTTAAGCCGTGTTTCTCCCTTCCGTGCCAAGTCCGGCCGGGTTGTTACAATCAGGCGAATCAGCGAGGGGAATCCTGACAATATTCGTGGTCGAAGGGCGTTTTGACCAAATCAATGGCGGGCGTACGGTCTGGCTCGGACTGTCTTTTAACCATTCGGATACTTTTTAGGCCGCCGTGGCAAACATCCTAGTCGTCGAAGACGACCCGACCATCCGGGAGCTGGTACGGCTGCATCTGGCGTCGGCGAACCACGACGTGATCACCGCAGTCGATGGTCTGCAGGGATTGCAGATGGCTGTGAGCAAACGCCCCGATATCATCATCTCGGACGTACAGATGCCGAACATGGACGGGTTCGGCATGCTCGCTGCGGTACGCGCCAACGACCAGACCGCGACGATCCCGGTCATTTTCCTGACCGCGCTCGACGACCGCGACAGTTTTCGCAAGAGCATGAATCTGGGTGCGGACGATTTTCTCAACAAACCGGTCAAGCGCAGCGAATTGCTCAACGCCATCACTGGCCGTTTGAAGCGACTCGAAGGCAACCGCATGTCCGGCGTCCATCCGACCCTGTCCGGCACCGATGTGCGTGCTGCCGCCAATTTGCGCGCCGCCGACCGCGCCTCCGCCGTTGCCGCTGCCGCAGTTTCCGCAGCCGCCCTCGCGGCCGCCGGCCCGCCGACGACGCCGCCGGGCGAGGCGGCGCGTCCGGCGCAGCGCACCCGCCCCAAGCGGGCGCTCGACCTGACCTCGCATTTCAGTTCGATGGAGGAGCGCTCGCCGCCCGACGTGCGTGCCGCCACATCGCGCGAGACGGTGTACGGCACCGTGCTGTTCGCGGATATCCGCAACTTCACCACCATGGCCGAGGCGCTCGAACCGGAGCAGGTGGTCGAATTTCTCAATGCTTTTTTCGGCCAGGCCTGCGAGCCGATTCTCGACCAGGCCGGTTGGATCGTGAAGTTTCTGGGCGACGGATTGGTCGCCATGTTCGACGCCCGCTCCGGCAGCGACGACCACGCCGAGCGTGCCTTGAAGGCGGCGGTGCTGATGGTACTTGCCGCCCATCGCTTCAAGCCCTGGATCCGCGACCGTTATCCGGGGCGCAAGATGCCCGAGTTCGCCATCGGTGTCGGCGTGCACACCGGCGATATCTCCGTGTGCCGCATGGGGTCGGGAGAAGCCACCGAGACTACCGTGATAGGCGATACCGTCAACCTCGCTTCGCGCCTGGAAGGCAAGACCAAGGAATTGGGTTGGAGCATCGTCGCCAGCCGGGCGGCGGTCAAGGCGGCTGGGCGGCGTTTCATTCCGGGCCGCAGCGGTCAGCTCACCGTCAAGGGCCGCACCGGAGCGGTGGATATCGTCGAAATCACCGGGTTGACTGCGCGCCCCGGCGCCGACACCCAGTTCTATCAAATGATCGTCGACGCAGTCAATGCCAACTCGGCGATCATCGCGCTCGGCCGTCCCGCCGATGTCGGGCAACAGACGTTCACCGCGACACCGGCGCCGGTCGAGCGCCCAAAGCCGGCGGCCGATGCGCCGGTCGCCATCGACGGCTACCGCATGATCCGCAAGCTTGGCGAGGGCGGCATGTCGAAGGTGTTTCTGGCCGAGGAAATCGAGACCAGATCGCAGCACGTGTTGAAGCTCCTGCCGATCCCGGCGGACAACGATGAAGACGGCAACGAGATGATGCAGCGCTTCATCCAGGAGTTCGCCGTGGTTTCGCAGATCGATCATCCGAATGTGGCGCGCATCTACCACCAGGGCTTCACCGACGCCTACGCCTATATCGCAATGGAGTACTTTCCCGGCGGCGATCTGCGCGAACTCATCGCGCGCAGGCTCGACCCGCCAGTCGCGGTGGCGATCCTGTTGCAGGTGGCGGGCGCGCTCACCGCGGTGCATGCGCAAGGCATCGTGCACCGCGACATGAAGCCCGACAACGTGATGATTCGCGCCGATGGCAGTCTCGGGCTGGCTGATTTCGGCATCGCCAAACAGACCAATTCCGACATCGCGCGCACCAAGCACGGCGAGGTGTTCGGCACGCCCTACTATCTGGCGCCGGAGCAGGCGCTAGGCATGCCGGTCGACCAGCGTACCGACATCTACAGCCTGGGTGTGGTGTTTTTCGAAATGTTGACCGGCCAGCGGCCATTCCAGGCCGACAACGCCCAGGCGCTCATGTATCAGCACGTCAATGCGCCGATTCCTCGCCTGCCCGACGACCTCGTGCGCTATCAATCCGTGGTCGATCGCATGATGGCGAAAAAGCAGGCGGATCGCTTTGGCAGCGCCAACGATCTGATCGACCAGGTGCTCGCCTCGGGCTTGGCCAACGCTTAGCGGCCCGCCGGCGAACGGGCCGGCGCGGAGCAGCCGGCTGCACGCCGGAAAGCGCATCGAGACGGGCGTTACAATCGCGCATGCGCTTGCGTTACCCACTGTCCTGGCTGGTACTTTTCTGTACCCTCGCCTTGACCGCGCTATCCGCTTACTGGATGCGCAACGTCGAGCGCAGCGAAGCGGCAACCCGATTCGAGCAGATGGTCAATACCCGCATGACCGGGCTCGATAACAGCATCGACCACTACGAAGTCACCCTGCGCGGCATCGGCGGCCTGTTCGCCTCCGCGTCGCGCATCGCGCCGACCGAATGGGCAAACTACGTCGCATCGCTCGAGGCGAAACTGCGGCGCGATCCGATTGTGAGCTTCGGCTATGCGCCGGTTCTGGCGGCGCGCGAGGTCGCCGGCTTCATCGCGCAGGTGCGTCGGGACCGGCCGAACTACGCGATCCGGCCGGA
>JAYVST010000810.1:0-4511 GCA_043775255.1 Burkholderiales bacterium | reverse complement strand
CCGGCACGTCGCCGCAACGCCTACGCCGGCACGTCGCTGTAACCGCCCGGCCCGGCCAGGCAGTCGACCTGGAAGATGGCGCGGTCTTCGAGCCGCATCGCGGTCAGCTGCCGGCCCCACACGCAGCCGCTGTCAAGGCCGCTGACTTCGGCTTTCAGTACCAGGCCGCGCGAGGCCCAGTGTCCGAACACGACGTGCACACCGGCGGTCTTGCGCGGCAACACCGCGTCCCATGCGAGGTGACCTTTCGGCGCGACATCGGTCTTGGTCTCGAACTCCATCTTTCCGGTCGGCGTGATGAAGCGCAAGCGCGCCAGGGCGTTGACGATCACGCGGGTGCGATCATGGCCGGCAAGGCTGTCGTCCCAGGCGTCCGGCTTGCCGCCGCGCATCGCTGCGAAGAAGCCGTCATCCTGCCTGATTGCGCGCTCCGCCTCGCTTGCAAGCGCAAGTACCTGGGCCACGTCCCATTGCGGCAGCACGCCGGCATGTACCAGAAGCGTGTCATCCTCGAAATGGGCTAGCTTGCGTGAAGCGAGCCATGCGAGCAAGGCGGCACTGTCGGGTGCGGTCAATACTTCCTGCATGGTATCGCCGCGATGCAGCTTGCCGTGCCCGGCGGCCAGCGACAGCAGAAACAGATCATGGTTGCCCAGCACCACCGTGGCAGCGTCGCCGAACGACATGATCATGCGCAGGGTCTGGGCCGAGCGCGGCCCGCGGTTGACCAGATCGCCGGTGAACCAGAGGCGGTCACGCGCCGGAGCGAAGGCAATCTTTTCCAGCAGCAGGACCAGTTCGTCGTGACAGCCCTGGATGTCGCCGATGGCGTAGGTGGCCATGTTCAGTCCGCCCGCGGTTGCGCCAGAAGCCAGCCGATGCGTTCGAATACTTGTGTGTCGGCAAGTTCGGCGACGGTCTTGCCTGCTTCCAGCCAGGTCGAGCGGAGGGCGTACGGGCGCCAATTGTCCGGGTGCGGCGAAACGTCCGATTCCGCGAACAGCGCCAGGACACCGCCCGGCGATACCGAAGCCAGATGAGCGATGCCGCCGTCGGGAAAGATCGAGGTTGCCGCTTGCCAGATCACCCCGAGCGCGGCGCGCACGTCGGCCGGATTGGCGAAGGGTTTGAGATAGGGGGGCAGGCGGTCCATGAAGGGGCCGACGATGTCGTCGTCACCCGGATAGACCCGGTCGTCCGGCGGACCGGGTTGCCAGATCAGCACGCTGTCCATGCCCAGTTGCTGTTTGAAGTGGTGGGCCCAGGCAAGTATCTGCCCGGTGGCCGGTTTGCGCTTGACGCGCCGGGCGTTCAAGCCGAGCACAACAAAGCGGCCGGGCGTCAACCCCTGGGAGCGGACCCATGCAGCGCCTGCGTCGCGCCATCCGCGCCCTAGGACGAGGCGCGGACGGACAATGTGGGTCGGCATGGCGACGCCCACAGGCTCCAGGAGGCGAAGGTTCGATTCGACTTCATGCAACGCGCGGTTGTAGGCAAGCGGATCAGTAAGGCGAGCGAATACCGGATTGTCTCCGTCGGGACCGGCGCCGCAATAGGCGACCGTGCGTTTTGCGCCCAGCTTCAGGATGCGCGCCGCCGCGCGCGGACTGACCACGCCCCCGGCCGCAATGGCGAAATCGAAACGCATGCGACGCAAGGCCAGAACCTGCCGCAATTGCTCGATGAGTGCGAGCGGACGCACGCTTGCGCCATGGCGAACGCGCGGGTAGACCCAAAGGCGGTCGAAGTCCTGGTTGCCGTCGAGAACCCAGGCGTTGTAGTCGTTGGCCAGCATGTGAATCTCGGCGTCCGGCCGGCTGCGGCGCAAGTGGGCGAGCATCGGCGTCACCAGCAGCATGTCGCCAACCTTGTCACGCTTGAGGATCAGGACTTTCATGCCGGACTGGCGTCGCGCAGTCGTTCGAGGTATGTAGCCGAACATTGGCGCAACGGGCATGCGATGGGGGTTTCGTCGATACCGGTGGTGCAAGCGACCATGCTCCATGCGGCGACGGCGGCATGCAGGCACAACGGCCGCCCGCAGGACTTTTCTTCGCAATGGGAGTCTCCCAGCACCGCGAGGCGCCAGACCCGCGTGCCGGACTGGGCCGGCATGACGATCTTGTGCGGCTGGGTGGGGCCGAAGAACACGGTGGCAGGGATGCCGACGACCGCGGCCAGATGGTAGAGCCCGGTGTCGGTGCCGTACCACGCGGCCAGTTGTGCGTATTGATCGACCAGTGCGGCCAGATCGCGGAAGGTGCGCACTTCGCATCCGGGCGGCAACGGCGCGGCGATCAAGGCATCGCTTCCCGCATTGCCCGGGTTGATGAAGACGCGAATTGACGCTAACGGATGGCGCCGCCGCACTTCCATGAGCAACTGCAGAAGGGCAGCCGGGTCGAGGTTGCGGCGCGCTTCGTCGGCGATCGGCACGATGCCGATGGCCGACTTGTCGGCGCAATTGGCGCGGCGTGCGGCAAGGCTGGGGAGGGCCAGGCGCGTCGGCGCGGCGAAGCCCGGTTCGAACACTCGGATGGTCGCGGCGGCGGGATCGATCAGAAAATGATCGGCCGGCATCACCGCTTCCTCGAAAATTCCCGGCGCGAAGCGGCGGCTCCAGGCGATCTTGCGGCGCGCCTTGACAAGTCGTCCGATCAGGCGGATCGGCGCGCCGGACCCCCACAGCACCGCCAGAATATCGAACGCAGGTTCGGTGAAGCGCAGCCAGAGCAGTCGCGCCGCCATGCCGATGCGGCTGTCGAATCCGATCACCCGCACACTGCTCTCTTGTGTGAACAGTTGCGCGTAGGCGCTGCGCGTGAGGAGCGTGACGCTGTCGTCCGGATGGGCGTCGACATAGGCGCGCACACACTGGAAGCTGATCAGCGTGTCCCCGAGCTTGCTGCGGATGGCGAATAGGATGCGTCGGGGCAAGTCGAAAGTCCGGATGACGGCCATGCACGAGCTGCGTTGCATGGCGCCTGGGGCGAGGCACGCTGACCGGCTCGTATAATAACCGAGCGTTCCGCCAATCCTTTTTCTCGAACCAACGGCTTGATGGCTTACCCCTCCTGGCGCGAATGGCGGCATCCGGTTGAATTCGCGCTACTACTCGGCGTTGCGTTTGTCCTGCCGCTGCGCGAAGCGCCGAAAAACCTTCTTTGGCTTGCTTACGTCCTGACCTGGCTGGTTGCGCGCCTGCGCAGCCGCGAGTTCGGCGGCCGAACCGACGCCCCCGAGTTGCTGTTGGCAGGCATTCTCGTCAGCGGAGCACTTTCCGCTGCGTTCGGCGGCATTGCGCGCGGCGACGGCAACGAATGGCGCGCCGCGGCGGACGTTCTGCGCTATGGACTGCTGTTCGTTTGCGTGCGTCGCGCCGGCTACGCCACCGCGCAGAAAATGCTGCTTCTCATCACGCTGGTGGCTTCGGCGGTGCTGGCCGAAGTCGAGGCGATCTGGAACTGGAAGTTCGCCGCGACCCGCCAGGCACTGGAGCTCTATTCGGTTGGGCATGTAAACCATAGCGCGATCTACCTTGCGATTTGCCTGGGGATCGCGGCAGGATTGCTGGTTGGTTTTTGGCGCATGCTTGTGGTGTGGCAGCGTGCCGCGCTCGGTATGGCAACCCTGACACTGTTGGTCGGGTTGTTCCTCGGTGGCAGCCGGGCCGCCAGCGCGGTCGGTGTCCTGATCGTTTTGTGTAGCGCGGTGGTCGCAGCACGCTGGGCCGGGCTGGGCCGGCTGGCATGGTCAGCCGCTGGTGGGATACTCGTCGTCGCGGCCTTGGTCGGCGGCACCGGCGCCCTGGAAAGGCAGATCGAATGGGGGACGCAGAGTTACAGTCTGGCCCAGCGCGATCTGATCTGGAATCGCGGGCTGGTGGCCTGGCGCGAGTTCCCGCTGTTCGGCACCGGGATGGAGAACTACGGACATTTTTCCGAAGCCGACCTGCAACGCTGGCTGGCGCATCAAGGGCAACCGTACGTCAAGCGCGACTATGCCGGATCGCCCCATGCGCACAGCCTGTATCTCAATACGCTGGTCGAGCGTGGCGTCATCGGATTGGCGGCGTTATTCGCATTCCTTGCCGTGGTCGCCGCGCACCTGGCACGGCTTCGACCGGTCTTGGCTGATGGCGGCGCGACTGTCGCGCTCTGGTTCGGCGGCGTTTCGGCATGGCTGGTGACGATAGTGATCGGGTTTGCCAACACCACGCTCCACCATGAACACGCCATGCTGGCGATGCTTGTCTTCGCGCTCGCGCTTGCCGCGCGCGACAAGCCCCGACGGTGACCGATCCGCGCCGCATTCTTGTCGTCCGCCGCGACAACATCGGCGACCTGGTGCTTACCACGCCGCTGATCAGCGCCTTGCGCCGGCGCTTTCCGGCGGCCTGGATCGGCGTGCTCGGAAATACCTACAACACGCCGGTGTTGGCGGGCCACCCCGATATCGACGAATTGTTCGCCTATGACAAGGCCAAGCACCAGCCGCAACGCGCCAGGTTT
>JAYVST010000809.1:0-2702 GCA_043775255.1 Burkholderiales bacterium | reverse complement strand
CTTTCTTACATGAGCGGCGAGAGTCCATCGCTCGCGGAAAACCGGGCGCGTTGTACGGGCACGAATTCCGTCCATCTCATCGATCTTAACGATCCGGCGGATATGTTCAGCCTGCGGGCGGCATGGGACGACCCATTGACTCAGCTCAGTTGGGAACTGGAGGGTCATCCCCTTGGCGGCGGTATGTTGAAGTTGGAACCGCGCGAAGCGCAGCGCATCGTTGTCGCACCAGAGCCCAGGCGCGCCAAGCGGCGGACCCAACTGCTGCAGGACGCACGTGCGGCGATGCAGGCCTGGAGGCACGTCGGTGGCTGAACCGCCGACCAAATGCCAGTGGATCGGCTTGGGCGAAGCGTGCGAAGCTTTCGTCAGGGCGGAGTCGGGTGTTCAGGGCAGTCACCACATCCGCCCTTTGCATTGGTATATCGCGTGCCGGCTGGTGATCGATGGTGGATTCATGCCCGACGAGATCAAGCCGCACCCGCCGTTCCGGGTTGAAAGCGGCAAGAACGGCCCGCGCTTGGTGTATGACGAGTCCAAGGCCGACAACTCCGAAGCCACGGTTTTCGGTGGACTCAAAACCAAAGACATCGATGTGGTGGTGGCAAAGGATGGCATCGGTCCATGTATCGCGGTTTCGATGAAAGGCAGCCTCAACGCCTTCCGCAATCTCACCAACCGGCTGGAAGAAGCGGTGGGCGACTGCACCAACATCCACATCGCCTATCCCGCACTGGTGTACGGATTCCTGCATGTGTTCCGTGCCAATCGCGCGGGGCCGATCCCGGAGAACGGCGCGTTTCTTGACGCCGACAAGAAGACCGGGCATCTGCGTGCGGCCGACACCGCGATCACGAATGCGGGAGAGGTTACCGACTTCATCCGCAACTACGCGGCAGCAATGACGCGCCTTACCGGGCGGCGCGATTTGCGCAATGACGTGAGCCGCTACGAAGCAATCTCCTTGTTGCTGCTCAATCCGGAAGACCCGGTGGGCGGGGCTTTCGGTGACTACCCTTCTGCTGAAAGCGTGCTGCGGTTCGATGGCTTCTTTCGCACTCTCGTGGACCAATACGATCTGCGTTTCGTCTACGGCGCACCGAATCTCAAGAGCGTAACGCGACGTGTTTTCTGGGCTGAGGATTCACCAGTGTTCGCCGACCCGCGCATTCAGGACTTCGCGCCGCGCATTGCGGATTGATTGGCCGGTCGCGCCGGTTCGTGCCTGCGATGCCCCACCTGGAAACAGCCGATCGCCACCTCGATCCACGACACCGGGGCCGAGCGCGGTTCGTGGATCGTATGGGCGAACTTAAATCGAGTTCAAATGAACTGTTTTTAAGATTAAACGAACTTTATTTAAGTGCAATCGAACTTGAAAATGGTACAATCGCTCTTGAATCAAGTGCAAAATGGACAAATCCGCTCTCACCCTCTTTGGCAAAACACGCCGGGCCATCCTGACCCAGGCCATGCTGAATTCGCGCAGGTTTCGGCTGCGCGAGCTCGCCCGGTTAACGGGCATCAGTTCCGGGGCTATTCAGCAAGACCTCAACCAACTGGTCGAAGGCGGCATCCTGGAACGGATTGAAGAGTACGGCCAAATCACCTATCAGGCCAACACGCGATCGCAGATCTATCCCGAACTGCGCGCCATCGTTCAGAAGACCATGGGCGAGGCTGTTGCCATTCGAGATGCGCTGGAGAACTTTGGCGAAAAGGTGAAGGGCGCCTATATCTACGGATCAACCGCCAGTGGCAAGGCCGGCTACGGAAGCGACATTGATGTTCTTGTCATTGGGACGCTATCGTATCCAGAGTTGGTGGTCGCGCTAAAGCCTGTTGAAGAGATGTTTGGGAAAGAAGTGAATTCGCACCTGCTCAAGCCTGAAGAATTTGAGCAGAAGAAAGGTTCGGGCGATCGCTTCATCATGGGGCTCCTGGCGAAGCCCATGCTCGTCGCGAAGGGGGCGTCACCACAGTGAGTCTGGAAAACCTGGTCAAGATCGGCAAGCTGGAAAAAGAACCCACCGACCGGGATGAAGTCGCTCGCTTTCTGGGAAAAATCGATCAGCGCATCACGGATGCCGCAAAGCGTTCGGTCGGCTTGGATAGCACGTTCGATATTGCATTTGAAGGCGTATTGCAGATCGCCATTGTTGGCTTGCGTGTGCTCGGCTATCGCGTCAAGGCGGCGCCTGGTCACCAGCAAACGGCCATTGCGTCGTTGACGCTGACCCTCGGCCTTACTGGCACCGAAATGTTTGTCTTCGATGTCTATCGCCGCCGGCGATCAATGAGCCTCTACAGCGCGGCGTACGAACCCACAGAAAGTGAAGTGATTGCCTTCATCGAAGCGGCGCAGACCCTGCAAAAACGACTTCTCGTGTGGCTGGCGAAGGAGCATCCCGCGCTCCTATAGGCGGTGGGCGGTGGCGCGAATTCAGGCGGGCGGAAAGCGCAATTGCGAATACGTGCGGCCTGCATGGATGGCGCCGCGTTCCACCTCGGCTGCGGAGGCAATCCAGCCACGCTGCTCCAGAAAGCGCAGATAGGCGCGCGTGCTGATCTTGCGACAATTGGCGGGCAACAGAAAGCTCGCTCGCGCGACCCGATGATCCTCGAACAGGAAGACACCGACCTTGCTGGTTGAGGCGAGCGCGAATTCGTGCATGGCCTCCTGGGTGGCGAGTTCGCCCAGG
>JAYVST010000808.1:0-3472 GCA_043775255.1 Burkholderiales bacterium | reverse complement strand
GGCGCATGATCAGCCCGTCCACCTGGACCGACTGCGGGGCATCGGGCATGGGTTTGTCGCTCGGCGCGCGGCCGCGTTCGCGTTCCAGAGCCTCCCGTTTGGCGCGCGAGAAAAACAGCCGCCCGAGTTCCGGCGCCGCGTTGGGCACGCGCTCCTGGCCCGACGCCGTGCTCACCTGCAAGACGCAGGACACCAATGCCACAACCACGCGCATCATGATGTGCGACCTGCGGCCGGCGCCGGGGCATCCGGCCGATTCACGCCGGTGAGACTGATCCAGTCGAGCTCGCATGCGCCTTCGAGGTTGGCTGCGAAGGCTTGGCCGGCGTCCGTCGACCCTGCGGGCGGTGCCGCAGGTGATGGCTTGAGCACCAGAAGGCAGGAGCGGATCTCGAAGACTCCCATTGCAGGGGCGCGCATGCGTTCGAGCACGCGCAGCAAGTCACCCTCGTGTACGAGCGCGAAGTCCAGTTTCATGCGGCTGGTCTCGAACGCAAGGCCTGCGACCGGCGTCTGTATCGCCGTATTCGGTGTTCGCGGATCGATCGTGAAGGCCAGACGCGGCAGGCTCAGCTCGCTGCGAATCGTCGCGATGCGCTCGATCCAGTCGAGCCGGTTCTCATTGCCCAGTGCGCCCTGCGCCTTCAGGTTGTTGAAGCGCGGCAGGTAGTCGTCGATTTCGCGCCGTTCGACGTAGACGCTGTCCAAGCGTTGTTGCGACTGACGAAAGGCCGCGTTCTCGATGGCGAAAGTCCGGGCGGCCTGTTCGTGCCGGGTATTGCCGTAGAACGCCGCCCCGATGCCGAGCCCGGCCAGCAGCAACGTGCCGAGGATCGCCAGCTTGAGGTGTTCGAGGGTGGCATTCATGTTCCGACTTTCCGTACCACCCGCAGTTCGACATTGCCGGCGGCGCTTGCGCCGGGACGGGCGGCCGGTGCGACTGCGGCGCCGTCGCCTGCGAGGCTGCCGCCGGGCAAGAGATTGATGGGTGCGCGGGTGACCATGACACGCGCACCGCGAATGGCGCGCAGGCGATCTGCGGCTTGCAGTGCCAGTTCGGTCTCGCGGCGTGCCTCCAGCGGTACGCCCGGATCGCCGACAAATCCCTGTAGCGATACCCATTCGAACCGCTCCGGCGCCGCCGCTGGCGCGCCGGGGGCGGGCGCCGCTGCGGCCGTGGCGGTTTCAAGCGGGTCGCCCTCGCCCTGATTCCATTCGATGCGCCGCAGACGGAATTCCGGCATGCTTTCGAGGACCTGGCCGATCTCGGCTAACAAGGCGGCGGGCGCCATCGCGCGTGCGTTGATCTTCTCGAAAGAGGTGACGCTGGCCTTGAGTTGCTCCGGTGGCGCCGGCAAGGGCGGGAAGCCGCGCTTGGTGCGTTCGTAGTTGAGGTCATTGCGGCGCGACTCGGTCAACAATCGGCCCGCATCGTCCACCAGGATTCCCGCTTGCGCCATGCGTTCCACGCCCACTGCGATACCGGCCAGCAACACTAGGGCCCCCGCCGACCAGATCGCGATGCGCGCGCGCCACAATCGATACGCCTCGATGAGCCACGCCGGCGCGAAATTCAGGCGCGGCCGCATGCGCGCGATGGTGTGCACCCAGAGGCTGTCGGCGAAACGTCGACAGCCGTCATCCGCAAGGGTGGTCTCGTCTATGCTCTCGACCCGTTGCAGGCCCGCGGCATGCCGGGCGTCGTCGATATCGACGAAGATCGCCTCGACTGCGTCCACCAGCAACCCCGGACGACTCCAATGTTCGACTTCGCCCGGCGGCACCAGGATCAGCGCGGGCAGGCCGGCATCGCGCGGCAACAGGCGCAGCCCGACCAGGTATTGCTGCGTCTTGTTGACTTCGGCAAGACAGTTGGCGGCGAAGTCGTCGTTTTCTTCATGCGCCACCGCCGCCAGGCGCGAGAATCGCGCCACGTCGCCGTCGACCAAGGTCTGGCGTAGCCCGGCACTGTTGACCGACACCACCAGCAGGCGCAGCGGACGCGCGCCAACGCGCGACTTCAGGAGCCGCAGCAAATCCGGCGCGGCAACCGGCGGCGAATAAAGCCCGGCCACCCGGATCCCCGCCGCCGAGAGCGGCGTCAGCCATTCATTGAGACCCTCGGCGTTGGTCAAGCCCAGGAGCTGCACGCGCTCATCGCGCCGGCCATCGGCCTCGCGGCCCAGCGACGCAGTAGTGTGGAAGGGCGAGTCGCGATAGGTCTGGCTGGTCTTGCGCGCGAGCAATTGCCCGCGCGCGCTGCCGCGCAGGAAAGGCATGGTGTCCTGGCGGAAATCCTCCTCGATCTGGTCGGCCAGCACGGTGAAAACCGAGCGTGTGCGCGACTTGACGAAATCGGTGAAATCGGCCGCCTCTCCGGGCGCGAAGCGTGCTTCCAGGACCAGGCCGCCGCCGACCGCAAGGTAGCAGTCGCAGCCGCTTGCGGTGATCTCGAGAACGCGCTTGGAAGGGCTCAGCATGGGCACTCAGATCTTCAACTTGCCGATGGCATCGTAGATCGGACCCAGGACGGCAAGCAGAATCCAGCCGATGATCAAACCGAGGACCACCGTCAGCGTGGGTTCGATCAGTGATTGCACCCGCTCGATCGATTCGCGCACTTCGCGATTGTAGAAGTAGCTGACGTTCAGCAGCGACTGATCCAGGCCACCGGTGGTTTCACCTACCCGCAGCATGCGCAACACCAGCGGCGGAAACAGCCCCACCGCCTGGAATGCGCCGGTGATGTTTTGCCCCTCGTTGATCAGGGCGCCCGCGCGCGCCAACGCGTCGGCCACGGCGCGATTGCCGGCGACATCCTCTGAAATCTTCAGGGTGTCGAGCACGGTGATGCCGGCCGCATACATCATCGCGAACGTGCTGGCGAAGCGTGACAGGATGATCTTGTGCAGGATCGATCCGATATAGGGGATTTCAAGCTTGTAGCGATCGAATGAGAAAGCGAAACTGGTCGAATAGCGTACGCCCGCCAGAAAAAGAAGCACCAGCAGGATCGGCGTGCCGAGCACCAGGTACCAGTAGTCGCGCATGAACGCGGACAAAGCGACCAGTGCCCTGGTCTGGATCGGCAATTCCTGGCCGAGGTTTTTCAGGAAGCTGCCCAGTTGCGGCACAAGATAGATCATCAGGAACGTCACCGCGCCGAACACCACGACGGCCACGAAGGTCGGGTAGAGGATGATTTTTTTGGTATGCGCGGCCAGTTCGTCCTGCCATTTGAGGGCGTCGGCGATACGGCGCAAGACTTCGGCCAGCTGGCCGGTCTGTTCGCCGGCACGCGTTAAGCTGACGAAAATCTGGTCGAACACGGTCGGATGATCGGCCAGCGACTCCGACAAGGTCTTGCCGCCTTCGATGGCTTCGATCATCGAGCCGATGACTTCGCGAAACCGCTGCGAATCCATGCTGTCGCGCAATTCGGTCAGGCCCTCGAGCAGGGGCAGGCCGCTGC
>JAYVST010000807.1:0-2121 GCA_043775255.1 Burkholderiales bacterium | reverse complement strand
TTCTTCTAGTTGATTTACCGAATTGCAGGAGGAATTCAGGGTTACTCCCAGTTGTCGCGGTCCGAAAATGCAATAAAATACGACGTAGACGTTTGCTCGTCTCCCGCTTCACCTCCCTGAGCGGGCGCCTTATTTTAGAGGCCTTTGGGCCGTGGAGAGCGTGAGCCCTCCACGGCCATATTTTTTGGTGTGGCCGCAGCGGCCTGCGTCACTTCAAAGCCCAACCAGTTGCCCAGCACCTTGGTTACGGTTTCAATGCCGGTTTTCTTCAGACTCGAAAACAGGCTTGCGCTACACGTCGGACCGTATTGCGCCAACGCTTCCTCAACCTGGCGCAGCACTCTTGTCTGCTCGTTGCGAACGAGTTTGTCTGCCTTCGTCAATAAAGCGTGAACCGGAATTCCGCGTGGTGCGAACCAGGCCAGCATTTGGCAATCCATTTCGGTCAGGGGCCGCCGCGCATCCATGATCAAGACCATGCCGACGAGTTGATTGCGTGACTCCAGGTACCCGGAAAGGAACCCGCCCCAGCGCCTGTGTTCGGTCTTTTTCACCTTGGCGTAGCCGTAACCGGGCAGATCGACTAAGAACTTGTCCGAACCGAGTCCGAAAAAATTCAACTGCTGCGTACGGCCCGGGGTTTTGCTGGTGAACGCAAGGCGCCGCTGGTTGGCAAGCGTATTGATGGCGCTTGATTTGCCGGAGTTCGAACGACCGACGAAGGCGACCTCTGCCGCGCAGGCGAACGTGAGATCGGACAGGGACGCTGCGGTAGTGAAGAATGTGGCGCGATGCAGGAAGGACATTGTTTTCTGAGGGCGGTGTTGCCCGTTTCAAGGGGGGCATGTCTGCTCACGCAGGGCAATCAAACGTCGCCGCTGGCACTTGCGGTAGAATATAGGGTTTGACGGCTCCGCGTCTCAAGTATTCGCCTCCACACAATGAAATCAGCTCTTTTGACATGCGTCGCCCTATTCATCGCGGCGCACGCAGCCGTTGCGGCCGAAACCAAGGCGGCCCCCAAGGCAGATGCCGCGCGCGGATCGCAAATCGCCGGGCAGGCATGTGCGGCTTGCCACAACGCTGATGGCAACAGCGTCGCCGCAGCCAACCCGAAGCTGGCGGGGCAGCATGCCGAGTATCTGGCCAAGCAACTGGCGGAATTCAAGGCGAACAAGACACGCAAGAACGCAGTCATGATGGGCTTTGCCGGCGCCATGTCGACTGACGACATGCGCAATGTCGCTGCCTACTATTCGACCCAGAAACCGAAGGAGGGCGCGGCACGTAACGCGCAGGCGGCGAAGTTGGGCGAGCGGATTTATCGCGGCGGCATTCCGGACAAAGGCGTTGCCTCCTGTGCGGGCTGCCATGGGCCGGCCGGTGCCGGCATCCCGGCGCAATATCCCCGATTGGCCGGACAGTGGGCCGACTACACCAAGGCGCAGTTGGTCGCATTTCGCATCGGTGAGCGCGCCAACGACCCCGTCGGCATGATGCGCGGCGTTGCCGCGCGTTTGTCGGATCTCGAAATGGATGCTGTGGCCGACTACATTGCCGGCCTCAAGCACGCAAACTGAATGGGTTTTGGGCCGGACCTGAACGGCGGCCTGCAACGGCCGCTTTTCTTTTCGGCCCGTCAACGAACACGTTAGGCCAATGTGTCAAGAAGCGACAATCGCCGGCCGCAGGCGATAGCCGAAGCAGGACACGTGCCGCAGGCGCAGGCGGGTGAGTACCGGGGCACCAGCGACACAGCGCCAGTCAGGTCGCCACGTACACCATGCCCGGTTTGACGAACAGCTCGCAGGCGCTTACCCGGTAGCGGTAGTCCGGTCAGGCCAGCCTGTCATTGGTGAAGCGCCGGCCATCGGCAGCAACGAATTCGTGGAGCGAGAAATCGCTCCAGCGGCCGATCGTTGGTCCAGTGAGTTCGAGGTGGGCGGCGTCTGTCACGACGCCCAGCAACGCCGGGTTGCGAAATCCGTCAAGCGATCCAAAATGACCATTCAATCGCGCAAAGTGCGGCGGAAAGAAAGTCAACAGGACCGAGTACTGCAATGATCGCCTCGAGCACGGCGCATCCTTTCAATGAATTGCGCGCTTTCGGACCGGGTATAG
>JAYVST010000806.1:0-13439 GCA_043775255.1 Burkholderiales bacterium | reverse complement strand
AAGTGGGGCAGGATCATTCGCGACGCCAAGATCCGGGCTGAGTAGCGCAGCCGGTCCGCGTGGAACGTTCGCGCGAGGTCAGCCGGCGGCTGCCTGCATGCGATAGAACCCATTGACTCCGGCTTCCGCGCGCAAGCCGGACAACTCCGCGCCGGCGGGTGAGGTGAAGTGCGGAATGCCGATGGCATCGGCAATGCGCACGAAGCCGTGGAAGGCGGCGACAGTGGCGGCGGCATCCACCAGGCCGGCGCCGCCGAGGAGGGGAAGGAGGGCGGCGCGCGCGCCGGCGATGCGGGCCGGGTCGCGCGCCACCACCGCTTCGGCGAATGCGACGAGCTCCATCGCATGCGGCACGTCGACACCATCGTCGAAGCCGTCGGTCACGCCGCTCAATGCGACCTGCTTGCCTTGCGCTTGCATGCTCTCACGGAGCATGTAGGCATGTGCCGCCGTTCAGTAGACGCAACTGTGCAGGGCGGAGACCCGCGCAGCGAGGATCTCCGTTTGCGGCCGGCTGATGGCGCGGATGGTTTCATCGAAGCGGTATACGTATTGTCCCGGCAGGTAGTGGCAGTTGGCCAGTGCCCAGTAGTCGCGCATCGACTGCGGTACCGATGACAGGCCGCGGTAGATGTAGCCCGCTTTCGGGCTGGGGTACATCGGCCCGTCGGCCTCGACCACGTCTTGCGGTTCGACGATGGGCAGCCAGGCGGCCTCCTTGCGTGCGCCCGGCGGGCGGTAGCGGGTCGGCTCGCCCGCCAGTGGTGTCGGCAGCGCACGGTCGGGCAGGCCGAGCGCGCGGGTGCAGGTGTCTGCCATCATCACCATCGCGATGACGCCGACGATCTCCACGTACTCGCCTTCGGTGAGTCCGCGCGCGCAGAGCGATTGCGCCCAGGCTTCGGAAAGACGGCCCGGATCGTTGACGGTGCGATGGATCAATTCGACCTCCGCCACAGCAAGCGTTCCTGCGCCGGCGTGGACGCCGCGCACGGTGTTGGGCGACAAGGCTGCTTTGACCTCCGCGCAGTGGGCGCAGGCCTGCGCGTGGCGGATCTCGGCAGCAACGGCGACGCGGCGTGCGCCGGACAGCCAGGTACCCGGCGCCGCGATGGAGCGCCAGGCGGCCTCCTGGGCATCGACAAGGTCGGCGCGGACGGGCAATTGCGAGGCGGAAAAGGCACTGGCTTGCATTGCGACCTCCTGCGGCAAGGAAAGGCGAGATTAGAAGAACGGGGCGCGTGCGTCAAGCTGCGGCCCGGCACGCCTGCGGCCGGGCCCGCCCGCGGCGCTACGCGCTCGTTCACCTTCGGCGGCGCGCGATCGGTTAATAGTTGCAGGCGATGCGCCTGCTACACTTTGGTCTCAATGTTTATGGGCCGCCCGAGGACACAAGCGATGAAACCCGTTCTCTCCCACGTCGTCGTCGCCGACGAGAGTCGAACCATTCCGCGCGAAGCCAACCAGAATCGACCGCAGATGAGCGAAGCTCCACAACTGCTTGACGAAGACCTGTCGCAGCCGGTGTCGGCGCGCATCCGCAGCCGTATCCTGAAGGCAAAGAAGCGTTTTCACGCCAACGACAACATCTCTGCTTTCATGGCGGCCGGCGAACTCGACGCGCTGCGCAACGAGGTGGCCGAGAAGATGCGCGGCGTGCTCGAAAGCATGGTGATCGACACCGACAGCGACCACAACACCCGCGAGACCGCCAACCGCGTGGCCAAGATGTACCTGACCGAGGTGTTCCGCGGCCGCTACGTGGCCGCGCCGGAGGTCACCGAGTTTCCCAACGCCGAGCATCTCAACGAACTCATGATCGTGGGCCCGATCCGGGTGCGCAGCGCGTGCAGCCACCATCTGTGCCCGATCATGGGGCGGCTTTGGGTGGGCGTAATGCCCAACGAGCATTCCAACCTGATCGGCCTGTCGAAGTACGCCCGTCTGGCCGAATGGGTCATGGGCCGCCCGCAAATCCAGGAAGAGGCGATCACCCAGGTGGCCGACCTGTTCATGGAGAGAGTCAGCCCCGACGGCCTGGCGGTGGTGATGCAGGCCGATCACTTCTGCATGCACTGGCGCGGCGTCAAGGATACCGAGGCCAAGATGGTCAACAGCGTCATGCGCGGAACCTTCCTCAAGGATTCGGCGCTGCGCCGCGAGTTCCTCTCACTCATCAACGTGAACGATTGAGGCTGTCATGCTTGTACGCCTGCTCTACGCCAGCCGCGCCACCCGAGCGCTCGACGCGACGACGGTAGACGCCATCCTCGACCAGTCGGGCGAGAACAACCCCGCGCGCGGCATCACCGGTGTGCTCTGCTACGGTGGCGACTTGTTCATCCAGGTGCTCGAAGGCGGGCGCGACGAGGTCTGCGAGCTCTACAACACGATCGTGCGCGATGAACGGCACGGCAACGCGCGCATCCTCGGCTACGAGGAAATCAACGAACGACGCTTCGGCGCCTGGACCATGGGCCTGGTCAACATTGCCAAGGTCAATCCGGTGCTGCTGCTCAAGTATGCGGAGAAGCCGGTGCTCGACCCCTTCACCTGCTCCGGGCAGGCCTCGATGGCGCTGCTCGAAGACCTGATCGCCTCGGCGTCGGTGGTCAAGCGCGGCGCTTGAGCCCGGCGGCGCGCGCCGCCCGCCATTGCGGTTCAGGAAGGTTTCCAGCCTTTGGGCAGACGCGCCTTGTCGATCCGGGCCATTTCACACAAGACATCGACCAGGCCGAAGAAATCGATCGCACCATGCCCGGCCGCGCGTGCCGCCATGGGGCCGGCCTGCGCCGCAGTGTTGCAGCGTTGCCGTTGCCCGTTCCGATCCTGCCGGGTGCCGGTAGCGTTCAAACCGGCGTGAACATCGGCACCTGGATGCCGCCCTCGGCAAGCTTCCACACCAGCTTCACCTTTTGCCCGATCGTAAGTGTTGCGGGCGCGAAGTCGACGATGTTGGTCATCATCGAAACGCCTTCGTCGAGGGTCACGTAGGCGATGGTGTAGGGCACGGGCACGCCGCGGTGCATGGTGCTGTAGGTGTAGATGGTGCCGGTGCCCCGCGCTGGCGCCCACGTCACTTTATCGGAAAAGCAGTGCGGGCAGAGGCGGCGCGGATAGAAGTGATATTCGCCGCACGCGTTGCATTTACCTACCAGCAGCGTGCCCTTGGCGCAGGCATCGAAGTATTCCTGATTCTCGGGATTTGCGATCGGCGCGGGGATGGCGCGCTCTTTGGTTGTTGTCATTTGCATGCCTCCTATTCGCGTTCCATGATGACGGTGGCGCCGACATGGCGCGACCCGAGCTGGCCGCCGGTGCCGTGCGCCAGCGCGAGCCGGCAGTTGGGCACCTGCACTTTGGGATGGGCTTCGCCGCGCAGCTGGCGCACCGCTTCGATCACCTTGGTCATGCCGCCGCGATTGGCCGGGTGGTTGTTGCACAGACCGCCGCCGTCGGTGTTGAAGGGCAACTTGCCGACGCCGGAAATCAGGTTGCCGTCGGAGACGAATTTGCCGCCTTCGCCTTTCTTGCAAAAGCCCAGGTCCTCGATCTGCATGATCACGGTGATGGTGAAGCTGTCGTAGATCGAGGCGTACTGGATGTCGGTGGGCTTGACGCCGGCTTCGGCAAATGCGATCGGCCCGCTCGCGGCCGCGCCGGAGTAGGTGAGATCGACCTTGCCGCCCATCTGCCCCTTGGGCGATTCGCCCACACCCATGATTCTGACCAGCGGTCGTTTCAGGCTTTTGGCGATCTCGGGCTTGGCCACGATCAGCGCGCCGCCGCCGTCGCTCACCACGCAGCAGTCGAGCCGGTGCAGCGGGTCGGCGATGAGCGGGGAGTTGATGACGTCTTCCACGGTAACCACATCGCGCAGCATGGCATGCTCGTTGTATTGCGCATGGTGCGAGGCCGCCACCTTGACCCAGGCCAGCTGCTCGGCGGTGGTGCCGAATTCGTGCATGTGGCGCATGGCCACCATGCCGTAGCCGTTGGCGGTGGCCATGCCGTAGGGGAACTCGTAGGCCATGTCGGGCGCGTTGGCGCCGTAGTTGCGCGCCTGCGTACCGGACGAGCCTTCCGAGCGCGGCCGGCCGGCCAGGGTGATCAGGGCGACGCTGCATTTGCCCAGCGCGATGGCTTCGGCGGCATGCGCGACGTGCACCAGGTAGGAGGATCCGCCGGTATCGGTCGAGTCGATGTGGCGTGGCTTCAAGCCCATGTAGTCGACCATCGACATTGGCCCTAAGCCGGGCGCGTCGCCGGCGCAGAAATAACCGTCGATGTCGTTCTTGGTCAAGCCGGCGTCGGCAAGCGCGCCGCGCGCGCATTCGGCGTGCAGTTGTGCGACCGATTTGTCCGGCGCCTTGCGGGTCGGATGTTCATAGGCGCCCACGATGTAGGCGCGGCCCTTGATGGTCATGGTATGCGGATCTCCCTGGCGCCTTGCTGTCGGCGACTGTTTTTCGGATAGCAATCGCCATTTTCGCAGGCTGCGCGAATTCTCGCAGGCGCTGTCGGCATGCTATGTTTGCGCCGGTGAAAAACGGCCATTGCAGAACCCCGGTGAGACGCGCGCGAGCAGTGACAACCCTGGTGTTGCTGGCATGCGCGGCAGCGTCGGCGCAGGAGTATCCGAACCGTTCGGTACGGGTGATCGTGCCGTTCTCGGCCGGCGGCGCGGTCGATGGTCCCACCCGCGCCATCGCCCAGGAGATGGGCAGACGCATGGGTCAGTCGTTCGTGGTCGAAAACCGGCCCGGCGCCGGGGCCACCATCGGTGCGGAAGCGGTGGCGAAGGCGTCTGCCGACGGCTACACGCTGCTTCTTTCCTCGCAGACCAACGCGATCTCGGCCACGCTCTATTCGAAACTCCCGTTCAATGCGATCGAGGATTTCGTCCCGATTTCCCTACTCGGCCGCGAACCCGGCGTGCTGGTAGTGCACCCCGGGTTCGCACCCCGGAGCGTGACTGAACTTATCGCCCATGTGAAGCAGAATCCGGGCAAGGTTGATTTCGCCTCATCGGGCAACGGCAGCGGTCAGCATCTTTTCGCTGCCCTGTTCAACAGCCTGGCCGGAGTGCGCATGACCCATGTACCGTATCGCGGCAGCGGCCAGGCCACGACGGACCTGTTGGCCGGCCTGGTGCCGGTATCGTTTCCCGGGCTCTCGGGCATGATGGGTCACTTCCGTGCGGGCAAGCTGCGCGCCCTGGCGGTGACCGGCGTGCGCCGCTCGCCGCTCCTGCCGGATGTGCCGACCATCGACGAGGCAGGCGTGAAAGGCTACTCGGCCTACGTCTGGATGGGCCTGATGGCGCCCAAAGGCACGCCGGGGGTGGTCGTCGCGCGCCTCAACCGGGAACTGATAGCCGCGCTCGGCACGGCCGAGGTGCGGACGTATCTTGACAATGCCGCGATCGAACCGGTCGGCTCGACCGCAGCCGAATTCGGGGCATTTTTCCGCGAAGAAAAAGAACGCTGGGCGGTGATCATCCGCGAGACCGGCGCCCGTATCGATTGATTTCAACAAAGGGAAAACACGCAATGACCACGGGCAATTCCGCAAGCGACGCCATCACCGGCGTCGAACACTGGGCCACCAAGGGCAGCGAGGTGAAGCTTTTCCTGTGGGAGAAGTTCGTCGGCTCGCCTGAGGGAAAACCGGCAGTGCTGTTCGTGCACGGCTCCTCCATGGCCGCGACGCCGACCTTCGACCTGACCGTGCCGGGGCGACCCGATTCTTCGGTGATGGACTGGTTCGCGCAGCGCGGCTTTGTCTGCTGGTGTGTCGACATGGAAGGCTACGGCCGCTCCACCAAGTCGCGCGACATCTTCTGCGACATTTCCAACGGCGCCGACGATCTCGAAGCGGCCACCGACTACATCGCCAGGACGCGCGGCGTGAAGTCGTTTCTCACCTACGGCATATCTTCCGGCGCGCTGCGCGCGGCCTTGTTCGCCCAGCGCCACCCGGAGCGGGTCGCGCGGCTCGCGCTCGACGCCTTCGTCTGGACCGGCGCCGGGGCGCCGACCTTGGAGCAACGGCGCAAGAAGTTGCCTGAGTTCATGGCTAAAAAGCGCCGCCCGATCGACCGCGCCTTCGTCTACTCGATCTTCGAACGCGACCATCCCGACTGCGCCGAACGGCGCGTGGTCGATTCATTTGCGGACGCTATCCTGGCGCTGGACGACTCCATGCCCAACGGCACCTACATCGACATGTGCTCTAAGCTGCCGGTGTGCGACCCGCGCGAGATCAGCGTGCCCACCGCGGTGCTACGCGGCCAGTTCGACGGCATCGCAGCCATGGACGACCTGATCGAGTTCTACAAACGCCTGCCCAACCCGGACAAGCAGTTCATCATGCTCTCGGGCATCTCGCACGCGAGCTTCCAGCAAAAGAACTACAAAATGGTCTACGCCATTCTGCATGCGTTCTTCGTGCAGCCGTTGCCGGAATACACCAGCGGCGGGCACTAAGCCGGAAACGGCAGGCCGAGTGCGCCGACCAGTACCTCGTCGGTGCGCACCTTGAAGCTTTCCAGCATCGCCGATCCGTAGGTCGTGCTGATGGCGGCCCTTGTAGGAAGGCGCTCGGCGATCATTCCGGTAAGCGGCGCCAATGGCATTCGTTTGCACGAGACAGGATCTCGTCCGGAAGGAGGAATGCGATGAAAATCGCCTTGTTCGGCAGCAGTGGAAGCGTCGCCACCCGCGTGCGCGCGGAATTGCTCATGCGCGGACATACGATCACCGGTATTGCGCGTGCGAGCGTGCCGGACGAGAGCGCGACCTGGTCGTGGGCCTACGGCGGACGGGCGAGAAAATCCGCGGGTCTTCTGGTCGGACATGACGCGGTGATCAGCTTGGCACGGCTTGCCCACGCCGATCAGATTGCCCTGATCACCGCTGTAAGGCGGGCACGCGTGCGACGCCTTCTGGTCGCCGGTGGCGGGGAAGGCGTGAAGACAGCTCCGGGCCACGTGGCGGAAAGCAATCGCAACGTCGGCAAGAAAAACCTGAGCGCGGAACGCACGTTTCTGAACGCGCTGCGGTCGCGGAAGAAACTCGATTGGACCTTTCTGTCGCTGGCAGACCAACACGCGCCAGCCGACGCGCTGGCGGACTTCGGGGAAAGCGACATCGGATTTCGTGCCGGCCTGGGTGAAAAACGGCGGAGTGCGAGTCAAAAACTCGCGATCGCATGCGTTGATGAACTTGATTCGCCGAAACATTCGCGCCAGCGCGTTGCGGTCTGAAACTGGCTGCGAGATGGTCCTTGCCCGTATCAGCTATCCGACGAGTACCCGCTTTCGCGTTGATGCCTGAGCGCGAGAACAATTGCCACTTCGGCGGCCGGATCGTACTGATAGAGCGCCAAATACCCGGTTCTGCCGCGCGAGATCACCAGTTCGCGCATGCCGTGGGTCACCGGCCTGCCGACTTGCGGGTGGTTTTCGAGTATCGCCAGTGCGTCGGTGATGATGGTGACGGTGTCAAGCGCCTGCGCCGGATCGCTTGAAAGCAAAAAGTCGCACAAGCGCTCAAGGTCGTCGGCCGCCTGGTTTGACAGCAACCATCGAGTCATTTTCCGGCTTTGCTTCCGGTCCCGAGTTTTTCTGCGACCGGTCGCCTGGCCGATTCGCCGCTCGCCTTTTTCTTGAGATAGACGGCGAACTTGCGTCCGTCGAACAGGTTGCCGCCGGAGGCAACCTCGGCGCGCGTCGCCAGCGCGCGTGCGACGAATTCGTCGTCGTCGTGGGCGCGCTCTATGGCGGACTCGATCGCCTTCACCATGAAGGCATGCACGGTCTGGCCGCGACGCGCGGCTGCCGCGGACAGGGATGCACGCGCGCTTTCGTTCAGTTTCATGGAAATGGTGGGCATGGCGAGCAGAAGAAGTGATTGGTGTCACCAAAAGTAACACTCGTGGATGCTTTTTGCAAGCCCGCATTGACTGTCATGAATCGTAGCCGATTGTTCGAAAGGAATCGGCGACCTGCGAGAGCCGGATGCCAAAGTTGGAGAAATGAATTGCTGTTCTAGAATCGGTCGCTACCCAGACTGATTTGAAAGCGCGCGCGCCAGCGCGGACTCGGACTGATGGACAACATGTCGACAATCGCCCGCATGCCAATCGCCATCATCGGCTTAGGCGGTATCGGCCGCACGCACTTGCAGAATGCGCTGACCAGCGAGTACGTGGTGCCGGTAGCCGTGGCCGATCCGTCGGACGCTGCGCGGGCCCACGCGGAACACTGCGGGGTGCCATGGTTTGCCGATCACCGCGAGTTGCTTGCGCAGGTGGCCCTGAAGGCGGCGATCGTTGCGACGCCGAACACGACGCATGTCGATGTCGGCCTCGACTGCGTGGCACACGGCATCGGCGTGCTGGTTGAAAAGCCGATTGCCGATTCGATCGGCGCGGCGCGCCGCCTGTGCGACGCCGCAGCGTCAGCCGGCGTACCCCTGATGGTGGGGCACCAGCGCCGCCATAGTGCGTTTGTGGTGCGTGCTCGTGCATTGCTCGCCGCCGGCGTGGTGGGGCGGCCGGTATCCATCGCGGCCATGGCCACCTGGCTCAAACCGGACCCCTACTTCGAGATGGAGTGGCGCCGCTCCCCCGGCGGGGGGCCGGTGCTGATCAACCTGATTCACGACATCGACCTGCTGCGTCATCTGGTCGGCGAGATCGCGTCGGTGCAGGCCGTCACGTCGAACGCGGTGCGCGGCTTCGCGGTGGAGGACAGCTTTGCCGTCACCCTGCGCTTTGCCGACGGCGCGCTCGGCACGGTGTCGGGCAGCGATTGCGCAGTGGCGCCGTGGAACTACGATCTCGCCGCCGGCGAGGCTGCGCACTATCCGCAACAGGACATCGACAGCATGTTCATTTCCGGCACCGAAGGCTCGCTGACCCTGCCGCGGCTTTCGGTCTGGCGCTACCGCGGCGCGCGTGGCTGGCATGAACCGCTCACCGAGGAGCGCAGCGCAGTGCATCGGCGCGATCCGTATGTCGAGCAGTTGCGTCATCTGCGTGCAGTGGTAGAAGGCCGTGAGGCGCCTTTGTGCAGCGGATTGGATGGCCTGCGAACCCTTGCCGCGACGCGCGCCGTGCTTGAGGCCGCCGCGTCCGGCCAGGCAGTCGTGCCTGCGACCTGAGCAATGATGTTCTGCGGAGGCCTTGCATGAAAAACCTGGTAACCATTGGTCCTCTGACCGCTCTTGCCGTGCCGCCGCCGCGCCTGCTTGAGCTGGCCGCGCGCGCCGGCGCCGATGGCGTCGGGTTCCGCTTGCTGCCGGCGGCGCCCGGTGGCATCTCGTATCGGCTGATGGACGACGCGGCGCTGCTGCGCGAGACGCTGGCGGCCAAGGCAGCCGCAGGAATGCGTGTCCTCGACATAGAAATGGTGCGCATCGGGCCGACATTCGATGCCCGCGCCTTCGCCTCCTTCATCGAGACGGCCGCCGCGCTCGGCGCCGCCCATGTGCTGGTGGCAGGGGATGACCCGGACGAGGCACGCACCGCCGCCTCATTCGCGCAGCTGTGCGAGGCACTAAGTCCGTACGGCTTGAGCGCCGACTTCGAATTCATGCCCTGGACCGAAGTAAAGGACCTCGCCTCCGCCGCGCGCATCGTAGCCGCCGCTGCCCAACCGAACGGCGGCATCATCGTCGACCCGCTGCACTTCGAGCGTTCCGGCAGTCGGCTCGAACACGTGGCGCAGGCGCCGCCGGGGCGTTTCCACTATGCGCAGATTTGCGATGGCCCGAGGGCAGCGCCGACCACCATCGAAGGCCTGATTCACGCGGCGCGCTGCGAGCGCCTGTTGCCGGGTGAGGGCGGGTTCGATCTCGTGACCCTGTTTCGCGCCTTGCCGGCCGGCATTCCAGTGTGCATCGAGACGCCTTCCGACACCCGTGCTGCGCTGCTGGGCTGGGAGGAATGGCTGCGCCAGGCGGTCAACGCAACGCGTGCCGTACTCGCGCGGGTAGCCGGTGTGTAGCGGGCCTGTAGGATGGGCTTCGGGCACCTCGGGCCCCGGCATGCCGAGCCTGCCTGCGAACAGTCACGGCAACACGTGATCGAACTCTCGTATTCTTGATGAATCCATCGCAGCGACTGACAAGGAGACTCGTCCCATGGCACACACCCCGTTCATGCCCGCGCACGACAAGCTCGATCCCGGCGAATCCCGATACGTGGAAGTGGCCGATTTGCCCTGGAAGCCGACGGCGAACCCCGGCATCGACATGAAGATTTTGCTGGAAGACAAGGAAAGCGGCCTGATGACGGCGCTCTTCCGCTGGCAACCCGGCAGCGCGCTCGACCTGCACGAGCATGTGGAAATTGAACAAAGCTACGTGCTCGAAGGCAGCATCGTCGACGACGAAGGCGAGGCGCGCGCCGGCAACTACGTATGGCGCCCCAAGGGCCATCGCCACACCGCCGCCTCGCCCAATGGGGCGCTGGTGCTGGCGATGTTCCTCAAACCCAACATTTTCCTGAGCGGCGTGGCCACAGGCCAGGCACTCAAGTAGCCGGCTGATTCCGGCGCTCGCACCCGCTGTTCAATTTACGGAGCCCCACCTCGATGCAAACGGAAAATTTCCCCATCGTCGACCACCGGGTCTACACCATCGCCTTGCGCAAGATGCCGGAATTCCTCGACATCTTCGATCGCCTCGGCCTGCCGGTGCTGCTGGAGACGCTCGGCAATCCGCTTGGCATGTATGTGAGCTATGTCGGGCCGCTCAACCAGTTCATCCACCAGTGGGGCTATACCAGCCTGGCCGAGTATGAGGAGCGCTGCCGCGCCCGCGACGCCCATGCAGGCTTCAAGCCCTACCTGGCCGCCACCGAAAAGCTGATCGTGGCGCAGGAAAACCGGCTCATCAAGCGGGTCGAGCTTAAGTCGATGCTAGAGCGGTAGAAGGAGCCTTGGCTGAAACGGAACCCGCCACGCCTTCTCCCGCCACCAGCGGCGATATCACCTACGACCCGATGCAATTCAGTTGCCCGCCCGTCGCCACTGCATGTTCATCGAAAAGAAGTGGTTGCACGAGGCGAAGTCGCCGAAGCGGGCCGTCATGAAGAACCGATCAAATCGAGCGAGGGACGTCATGCGTTGCGGCATGCTATCCCAAGAGCTTTTCCAGCTCATCAGCCTGTGCCGCAAACTTCTTGGGGTTGGACTTTTGCAGTTGTGACAAGTTGCGCAACTTCCAGTTGATGCCGGGTAGGCGGTCCAGATGGGCGATAGCCAGGAATGACCAATCCGGTTGGTTCTTGACCAGGGAAATCAGGAAACCGCGTTCTTCCGTGTTCAGGCTGGTTTGCAGTTCATGCATCATGCGTTCGCGTGCGGCCAGCAGGGCGGGTAGTTCCACGGGCTCCATCGTCATACCAACGAAGTTGCGCTGATATTGCTGTTCGATATTGCGCGGGGCAGAAAACAGTACTTCGTGCACCGGACGATTGTGGCAGGCCAGGTAGACGACGAATGCACGTCGTATGCCGGCGGTGATGCCTTCATGGGCGAATAGCTGCATTCCGATCTTCTGAATCGTAGTCAAACTACGATAAAACGAATTATTCCAAACGAAATGTCGCTTGCGATTGCCTGGTTCTATGGCGGCGAGCGCGTGCGCGACTGGCGCGGGTCGTGTCCGGTCAACCTGACCGGCCGTGTCGACCAGGCGCAATGGCCTCTGCTGGAACAGATCGGCATACGGACGTGGCGCGAAGACGGCGAGGTATGCGCCATTCGCGGCATCGAGGAATGACTAAGCGTCGCGTTCTCGATAAAGCGACATTCAGGTGACGGCTGCGTCCGGCGCCTGGCTTTGGGGCAGGCGTATGCATTCGAGGCGTGCCATCGCATCGTAGGCTCGACGTCAGGAAAGCCGCGATCACCTGGCGCTACGGCTTCCAAAGGTTGCGTGATCCGCTTTCGAAGCGCGCGTGAGGTGCCGGTTCGACAAGGGTTTCGCCACCCAATGGGTGATCGCGGCGAATTAGCAGTGACGAAAGCCTGAAAGTTGGCCAGGGTTCGTGCGTACCACGTACCCTCGCTCTCGATCGATTTGCATATGGCGCGCAAACACGAAGCTACGACATGTTCGGTGCGCCGAGGATTGCTTGCGGTGTTTGCCGCGATCATGTTTCTCGTGCAGCAGGCGCAGTGCTCAGACAAGAATTGCCAGGGTCGAGGTCGCAGAAGCGATGATCTGTTCCGGCGTACCGCTTGCAAACAATCGAGAGCGCGTGAAAGCCAGTTGCCGGCCACGCCGGATGATCTCACCAACGGCGACATAGCGACCGCGCGGCGCCGCGCGCAGGAAAGCGACGTTGGCATTCGCGGTCGTGCAGGACTGGCCGGCCGGCAGCACCGCGAGCACCGCGAAGGCCATGGCGAAATCCAGCATCGCGCTGATGGCGCCGCCTTGCAGCACCCCGGCGCCCTGCACGAAGACGCCGTCAGGGTCGAACTGGAGCGTGATGAGGCCGGTATCGGCATCCAGATTCAGGACGCGCGTGCCCATGGCGCGCGCCAGCGGGTTGGCGCTGAAAGTCACCGGCGTTGCCGGGTCGCGGGCGAATTGCTGCAGGGCGATCTGGTCGGGGTTGTCGTAGGGCATGGTCGGGCGGGCGGGGGCAGGGGGTGGGGCAGGGGATAGGGCAAGGGATAGGACAGGGGATGGGACAGGGGATGGGACAGAGGGGGGGGGAGGCGGGCCTTATCCGGGGTCCGCGCCGTAGTGCACCGCCAGCCAGACCGTGGTCTGATCCGGGTCGGTCCATTGGACCCGATGGCGCCGATGGGCGGGAATGTCGAGGAAATCGCCGGGTTTCATTTCGCGCGCGCCGCTCTCGCCTTCGAATTGCAGGCGGGCCCCACCTTGCAGTACCAGCACCCATTCACCGTGCGGCTGGTCGTACCAGTAGCCTGGCGGGCTTGCCTGTCCGTTCGACACAATGCGTGAGATATGGGTGCCGGCGCACGACAGCAAGGCGGTGAACACCTCGTCGGCGTCGGCGGCGGGCAGGGGGGCAAAGAGGTTGCCCGCGGCTGTCATTTCACGGCAGGACGCTTTTTCAGCGCCAGGCCCAGATGGGCGCTTCGAGATGCGCGACGCGGGTGGCATTGCCGAGGATCGCCACCTCGATGAACTGGTAGAGCACTGCGGCCGTCGGTGCGTGGATGCGAGTGCCGAGAATCGGATAGCGCACTACCGGGCGGTCGCTCTCCGGAATCGAGACGAACTCCGGCGAGCCGGGACGGGCGATGTCGGTGATCGGCACGCGATAGATCGCCGCCACCTCGTCCGGGTTGGCCTGCATCGGCGTGTCGGCCGCAGCCCAGGCCACCAGCGGCGTGATGAGGTAGCCGGAGCGGGTAGGGTAGTCGTCCAAGCGTCCGAGAATGGCCT
>JAYVST010000805.1:0-6110 GCA_043775255.1 Burkholderiales bacterium | reverse complement strand
GGAGAAATGCGTCGGCGCAGGGGCGCCGGGCGGCCAGTCGATCAGCGGTTCGTAGGTTTCGGCCGGTCCGGACGCGGCATTGGCATCGACCAGGCACACGATGGGCGCTTCCAGGCCCTTGGAGCCGTGCACCGTCATCAGACGCACCGCATTGCCGGCGGAATGGGCGTCGGCGTCGCCTTCGTCGGGCGCTTCTTCGTCGGGACCGCGGCGTGCGGCCTTGAGTTCGTCGAGAAAGCGCATCAGGCTGGGGAAGCGGCCGGCGTCCTGGTCTAACGCAAGCGCGATGAACGCATCCAGATTCGCCGTTACCCGCGCCACCATCGACGCGGCAACGCCTGCAGCATAGCGCTCGCGCACTTCGGCCTGATGATAGACGCGGTCGAGCAGATCGTGCACCGGCAGCGCATCGGCGGCTGCCATCCACGCGCGCAACAGGGTGCGCGCACGCGCCAGCGCCGGGGACGGCGCAGGCAACGCTGCGAGGCGTTGCCACCACGAAACGCCGCGTGCGCCTGCGCTGGCCAGCACCATCAGGTCTTCGTCGCTGGCGCCGAACAGCGGGCTTTTCAATGCATGAGCAAGCTTCAGGTCGTCACCCGGACTCGCGATGAAACCGAGCAACGCCACCAGGTCCTGCGCTTCCAGCGTGTCGAGCAGGCCGCCGCCACGCGCGCTCGAAAACGGAATGCCCGCCTCGCGCAGCGCCGCCTCGATCTCCACGAAGGCGCGTCGGCGGCGCGCCAATATCAACACGTCGGCATAGCGCGCCGGCCGCACGATGCTTTCGCTGCCCGCAGCCTGGTGCACCTGCAGGCCCGCCAGCAGGGTCAGGATGCGGCGCGCGAGTTGACGACCTTCCTCGAGACGGCGCAGGTCCTTTTCGTCGGCGCGCGCCTCAAGCAGGGGATTGCGCAATTCATCGCGCGCAGGCGGGGTCGCGCTGTCCTGCCTGGAAATCAGGGGCAGTACCTCGACCACGCCGGGCAGGGTCGTCTGTTCGGTGGTCTGCGGTGCGAAATGCCCGAAGCCGTCCAAGACGCTGAAGACGCGATTGACGATGGCCACCACCGCCGGCGCGTTGCGCCGGGTGTGGTTCTGCTCGATGCGCGCGGCGTCCCAGTGGGTCGCCAGCCAGTCGCCGGCCGCGCCGAACAGGCGCGCGTCGGCGCGACGAAAGCGGTAGATCGATTGTTTGGGGTCGCCGACCATCAGCACGGTGGGCCGCTCGTGGTCGCTGCCATAGGCCATCAGCCAGCCGCGCAGCGCGGACCATTGCAGGGGGTTGGTGTCCTGGAATTCGTCGAGCAGCAGATGGCGGTAACGCGCATCGAGCCGTGCATGCAGGTAGGCCGCATGGTCATCTTCGGTCAACAGGCGCGCGGCGAGCCATTCGATATCGGTGAAATCGACCATCGCCCGCGCCGCCTTCAAGGCCTGGCAGGCCTCGATGAATGCGCAGCCGCAGGCGAACAGATCGGCATTGAGCGCGCAAATGCGCTGGTGCAGCAGCGCCGCGCGCGCGCGCTGTAAGCGTTCGTAGAGCAAATCATGCAGCCCGAGGAAGCGCGCTTCGCCCTCGACACCGAGTCGCCCGGCCTGCGCATCGGAGCGCTTGCGCACGCGCTGTTCGGCTTTCTCGGTGATCCAGAGTAGAGCGGTGTCGGCGAACACCGCGGCGTCGTAGCTGCCGCTGTCCAGCGTGGTCCGGAGTGCCGCGCCCTTGAGCTTGTCGGAGGCGGTATTGCGGCCGAGGCAATCGGCGAAGTCGGACAATTCGGCACGGCTGGAAACAAAAAAATCACCCGCCGGGTCGGCCTCGGGATCGCATTGCAGTTCGGCGCGCAGGCGCGCGGTGGCGAAGCCGGCGGGGTCTTCTGCGCCTGCGGTATAGGCCCACCATTCGGCGCGGCGCGCAACGAAAGACAGCAGGGCCGTGCGCACGTTGGCCAGGCCTATGGCAGACAAAAGTCGCGCGAAGGCTTGCGCTGCGGGCCCATTCGGGTCGCGTCCCAGGGCGGCGGCGAAGCGTTGCCATGCTTCGCCCGCCAGTGCCGCCGTTTTCTCGGCCAGCGCCGCGCCATGCGGGACCACGCCATACGCGCCTGCTGCCGCGGCAGCGCCCGGTGGGCTCATGGGCGCGAGCGTCACCAGACGCAGGAACCAGCCATGGAAGGTATCGATGGAAAGCGAAGGTTGGGCGGTGAGTACAAGCTCATGCAGCAGACGCGCGCGCGGCAGGGCTGTTGCCGCTTCCGCCCGGCCCAGCCCCCGTTGCGCGAGAAAGGCGATGGCTTCGTCGTCGGCAGCGGTGGCCAGGTGGGCCAGCCAGGCGTCGAGTCGCGCGCGCATTTCCTGCGCGGCCTTGCGGGTGAACGTCAGGGCGAGAATCGAACCCGGCGCGGCGCCGGCCAGCAGCAGGCGCAACATGCGCGAGGCCAACAACCAGGTCTTGCCGCTGCCGGCGCAAGCCTCGACCACGCAGGATCTTGCCGGGTTTAGAGCAAGATCGGCTACGCGATCGGGGGCAAGATCGGCCGCGTGATCGGCCACCTGATCAGCCGCACGATCGGCGGCCAGGTCAGCCAAAATCGGACTCCGTTGTCGCCCAATGGCCGCGGCGGCACAAGCCCTGCATCTCACACCATTCACAGGTGCCGTCGATACCGTTCGCGGGCAGTCCGGCGCCTGCGTCGATGGCGCCGATCAATTCAACCAGTCGCCGGCGCTCGCGCTCCGGCGTATGCTCGGGATTGGCCGGCACGCTGCCGATCCTGTCGCCATCGACGGCGACGAAGGCGGCCTGCGCCAGTCCGGCAGCCGGGTGCAGGAGACGATAGGCGGCCAGTTGCACGTCCTCCCCCGTGGCGGCCACCTTTTTTCTCAGGGCTCCGATGGCCTGCGTCTTGTAGTCGAGGATTTCGACCGCCTCACCGCGGCCCAAGTCGAGCCGATCGAGACGGCCGCGCAGGCGCACTTCACGGCCGGAGGCCGGCATGAATGACGCTTCGGCCGAAACTTCCGCTGCCTGCCAGCGCCAGCCGCCGCGCTCGCGCTCGATCTGCCATTCGATGTATGCCGCAGCCAAGGCAACCCAGCGCTCTTTCCAGCCGAGGGATAGGAAATTGAACTCGATAGCAGGCGCGAACACCGCGTCGGCAATACGGTGGAACTCAGTGACCAGAACATCGTGCGCCATGCCGGTGAAGAGCGGAAAGCGCGTGTGCAGGCGCTTGAGCAGGTCATGCACCCAAATCCCGTAATCGCTTTTCTCGAACTCCTCGCGGATTTCGTCGGCTTCGTTCAAGCCGAGCATGTGGCGCGCAAAAAACTGGTAAGGGCAGGCCACCAGGCTCGCGTGGGCGCTCACTGAAATGGCTGCGGGTCGCAAATCGGGAGCGCCCGGCGCCGGAACGCGCGGCGCGATCGACTGACCGAAGTCGAGCGGCGCAGCGGGTGCGGCCACGATCAGGCTTGCACCCCCGCCCGCGCGCGCGAGTCCATCGAGGCGCGCCAGATACGGCGACAAGGGCTGCGGCATATCGGCCTGGCCGGACTGCCAGGTGGCGCAGAAATCATCCGCGCAGGCGATGAGCATGCCGAGCGTGTCGCGCAGTTCGGCGTCGGTTTCTTTCGGCGTGGCCAGGCCCAGTTCGGCGCGCAGCCTGGACGCCAGCAGCGGCGCGGGCTCGCGTTCGCTCCCCAGATGCGCCGCGCCCGCCCCCAGGAGCAGCACGCCTTCGAAGCGGCGCAAGCGCGCCCGCGCAAGCGATGTCATGACCACCGGGCTGTCGATGGCGCCGTCGCGAAACGAAGCGGCCTCGAGTTCGGACGCGAACAGTTCGCGCCAGACCGCAAGCGGCTGCAATGCGGCGCCGCCAAGTTGCTCGCGCAGACTGCGCGCGAGGTCCTGAACCAGCGCGCCGGCGTCATCGGCCGCGAGTGCCTCGGACGCGCCGAGCGCCGCAAGCGTTTCAAGCAGAAGGTCAAACCATTCATCGAGCGGGGCGGCCCGGCGCGCCCATGGCCGTGCTGCGGTTTCGATGCGGTCGATCAGCACAAGCGCATCGGCGTCCGGCGCGTGTGCGCGCAGGAGTGCGTGGCGCACGGCGCCTAAGCCGGCCTGCACGTTGTTGCCGCGGATGGCCGCTTCGATGGCTGCGCGGGCGCGCTCGCGATGTTCGCGCTCGAGGTCGGCGAACACGAAAGGCGAGCGCAGCCAGTCCTGCAGATCGCGCTGATGGAAACCGCCGCTGACCGCGTCGATCCAGCGCATCGCACAGGTGGCCGCGCTGGTGGTGGAAAGCTTCCAACCGGCCTCATCGGCCAGCAACACCCCCTCGCGTTCGAGCAGGGCGCGTACGCGCCGCGCCACCACCCGATCGGCCGCCACCAGCGCGATGGCCCGCTTGCCCTGCGTGAGCCAGTTGCGCACCTGGCCGGCCGCCGCGCGCGCTTCCGCCTCCAGCGTCGGCGCTTCGATGATGTGCACCCGTGACAGCAAGGCACGCCCGGCGTCGTTCAGGCGCGCGGCGCGGGCCGCCAGCGGCTCGTCCAGCCGCGACGGCCAGGCCAACTCAAGCGCCGCCGGCAACGTGCGAGGCGCTACGATCGTGACGTTCAGGTGCGGCGCCAGCAGGCCGACAAAGGCGGTTTCTTCGCTTGCAAGCACGGCGCCGGGCCGCGGCGCCACCCAAACCACAGGCCCGGACTGCGCGCGCGCTGCGGCTGCCACCAGCATGCGGCGCGCAAGCCCCGGATCCAGGCTCGCACCCCGGACCGGCCGCGCGTACGCACGCCACACCTCGACCACCAGGCGCGCTTCGGGCAAGGCTACGCGCGCGCTGCGGCCGCGATAGTGCGCTTCGATCAAGCGCATGAAGCCGTTCTCGTCGGGGGGCTCCGGCAGGCGCGCCGACAGTTCGTCGGCCAATCCGAGAATCGCACGGCAGACCTCCCAACGGGGCGCGCCGCCGAACCAGCCGCGCGTGGCCAACAAGCGCTGCAGGTCGGCCAGGCGGCGCGCGCGCGGCACCACAGGGTGCGCGAGCACGGCCTCGTCGATCAGGGTCTCAAGTGTAACCACGCGCGGCGGCACCACGGTGGCGAAACCTAGCGCGTCGGCGGCCGCCGCGATCGCTGCGCGCAATCCGCCAGACATAGCGGGCGCGGGTACCACCAACAGCACGCCGCCCAAGTCCGGCAACGGCGCTGCGCCGACCGCGAGGTCGGCCACATGCGCCAGGAGGTCGTTCCCGTCGGTGCAAAAACTGATCGAAGGCATCGTGCGCGCGGACGTTTGAAAATGGTCAACCATGTGGAAACGGGGGCGCAAGAGGAGAGACTTGAAAGCCGGCCAGAACGCCCCATGTGCAGGAAATCGGGCGCGGCTCAACGCTGGAGCGCGCTTTTTGTTAGCATTATCCAACCAATCCAACCCAATCCCGGAGTTTTCATGAGTGCCAACATCGCACATGTCACCGACGCCAGCTTCGAAGCCGACGTGCTCAAAGCCGACGCCCCCGTACTGGTGGACTACTGGGCCGAGTGGTGCGGACCATGCAAGATGGTCGCCCCAGTGTTGGAGGAAGTTGCCAAGGACTACTCCGGAAAACTGAAAATCGCCAAGATGGACGTGGACGCCAACCAGGAAGTGCCGGCCAAGCACAACATCCGCGGCATACCCACCCTGATGTTGTTCAAGGGGGGGCAGGTGGTCGCCACCAAGGTGGGGGCGATGTCCAAGTCGCAATTGACGGCGTTCCTCGACAGCCATCTTTGAATCCGGGCGCGCCTTGCGCCCCAGCAGCCTGTCGGACTTGGGGCGTCGAAAGCGAAAATCGGCCCCAGCGAGGACAGTTTTTGCCGCATTCGCAGTCCCATAGCCCGGCTATGGGACAAGAAGGTGGTGAAAAATGGACCGCTGCGGCCGATTTGCAGCCGACGCTCCCCAAGTCCGACAGGCTGCTCGCAGCGCGTAGGTCGCCAGGCGGCTTCTGCCACGCCTGCGCTTCGCAGCGTGTGACGGCATCGCTGCCGTGGTCGAGGCTTCATCAATCATTGAGCATCGCCTCGGCCTCGGACTGGATGGTGGCGCTGAGGCGGTTGTA
>JAYVST010000804.1:0-8531 GCA_043775255.1 Burkholderiales bacterium | reverse complement strand
GGCCACCAATCAGCATGCACGCAGACTAACGGAAACCGTTGTCCGTGTCCAGCGAAAAATGTGGGGCAAGATCAGCCCCGCAAGCGGGGAGAGGGAGTGTCGGGGCCTGGAATCAAGCTTGAATAGGGTCGGGCAGGTGGCCGGTGTGCGCAACGGCGAGATGCACCAGTGGGCCGAGCCTGGCCTGGGATGATCGAATATTGGGCTGCTCGGGATCGCGTTCACCCTCCGCCGTGGAGGGAAGCCCCTCACCCCGGCCCTCTCCCCGCAGGCGGGGAGAGGGAGAGTTGGGGCCTGGCGTGAGCCAGATCAGGTGGCCCGCGCCAGCTTGTTCCAGGTATCGACCACCGTGTCCGGATTCAACCCGAGCGCGGTGATGCCCTCGTCCTTCAACCATTGCGCGAGATCGGGATAGTCGGAGGGCCCCTGGCCGCAGATGCCGACATATTTGCCGGCCTTTTTGCAGGCCACGATCGCCATGTGCAGCATGGCTTTTACGGCCGGGTCGCGCTCGTCGAATGAGCCGGCCACCAGACCCGAATCGCGGTCGAGTCCGAGGGTCAGCTGCGTGAGGTCGTTGGAGCCGATCGAGAAGCCGTCGAAGAATTCGAGGTACTGTTCGGCCAGGATCACGTTGGTCGGCAATTCGCACATCATGATCAGGCGCAGGCCGCCGCTGCCGTCGCTCGCCGCGCCCTGGCCGCGCTTCAGACCGTGCGCGGCGAGGATGTCGATCACCTTGGCGCATTCGGTGAGGGTGCGCACGAAAGGAATCATGATCTCGACGTTGCTGTAGCCCATCACGTCGCGCACCATCTTCATCGCCTCGCATTCCATGCGGAAACATTCGGCGAAGTCGGGAGCGATGTAGCGCGCGGCGCCGCGAAAGCCCAGCATCGGATTTTCTTCGTCAGGCTCGTAGAGGGCGCCACCGATGAGCTTCTTGTATTCGTTGGACTTGAAGTCCGACAGGCGCACTATCACCGGCTTGGGCCAGAAGGCGGCGGCGATGGTCGACACGCCCTCGGCCAGCTTCTGGACGAAGAACTCACGCGGGTTGGCGTAGCCGCGTGCGAGCGAATCGATCGCGCGCCTGAGATCATCCGGCACATTGGGGTGATCGAGAATCGCGCGCGGGTGCACCGCGATATAGCTGTTAATGATGAATTCCAGCCGCGCCAGCGCGACGCCGTCGTTGGGCAACTGGCAGAAATCGAACGCCAGTTGCGGATTGCCGACGATCATGCCGATCTTGACCGGAATCTTCGGCATAGTGCCGCGCTTGACCTCGGAAATCTCGGTCTCGATCACGCCACCGTAGATGTTGCCGGTATCGCCCTCGGCACAGGAGACGGTGACGTCCATGCCCTCCTTGAGTATCTCGGTGGCATTGCCGCAGCCCACCACTGCCGGGATGCCGAGTTCGCGCGCGATGATGGCCGCATGGCAGGTGCGCCCACCGCGGTTGGTGACGATGGCCGCTGCACGCTGCATCACCGGCTCCCAGTTGGGGTCGGTCATGTCGGTGACCAGGATGTCGCCCGCCTGCACCAGATCCATTTCGGTGGCGTCGCCGACGATGCGCACGCGCCCGACCCCGATCTTCTGGCCGATGGCGCGCCCGGTCACCAGCACCGTGCCCTTGCCCTTGAGGGCGAAGCGCTGCTGGGTATCGTTCTTCTCCTGCGACTTCACCGTCTCGGGGCGGGCCTGCAGTATGTAGAGCTTGCCGTCGCCACCATCCTTGCCCCATTCGATGTCCATCGGCCGGGCGTAGTGCTTTTCGATGATCACCGCGTATGTCGACAGCTCCAGGACGTCGGCGTCGGAAATCGAAAAGGCGTCGCGCTCGGCATGGCTCACATCGACAGTGACGGTCGATTTGCCCGCCTCGGGCTTCGGACCGAAGATCATCTTCGACAGCTTCGAGCCGATGGCGCGGCGGATCACCGCCGGCTTGCCCGCGGCCAGCATCTGCTTGTGCACATAGAACTCGTCCGGATTGACCGCGCCCTGCACCACCGATTCGCCCAGCCCGTACGACGAGGTGATGAACACCACATCGCGGAATCCGGACTCGGTGTCGAGCGTGAACATCACGCCGGCGGCCCCGGTGTCGGAGCGCACCATGCGCTGCACGCCCGCCGACAACGCGACTTCAGCGTGGGTGAAACCCTTGTGCACGCGGTAGGAAATGGCGCGGTCGTTATAGAGGGATGCGAACACCTCCTTCATCGCATGCAGTACGTTGTCGACGCCGACGATGTTGAGGAAGGTCTCCTGCTGCCCCGCAAACGAGGCGTCTGGCAGGTCTTCTGCAGTGGCCGAGGAACGTACCGCCACCGAAATGCCGCTGGCGCCGGATTGCGCCTCCATCTGCGTGAACGCGGTGCGAATGGCGTCGTCGAGCGCGGCCGGAAACGGCGTGTCGATGATCCACCGGCGAATCTCGGCCCCGGCCTCGGCCAGTGCCCGCACATCGCCCACGTCGAGCGTTGCGAGGCGTGCCTCGATGCGCGCGGCCAGCCCCTTGTGCGCGAGGAAATCGCGATAAGCCTGGGCCGTTGTAGCGAAGCCGCCGGGTACCCGCACACCGGCGCCGGCAAGCTGGCTGATCATCTCCCCCAGGGACGCATTTTTTCCGCCGACCCGGCCGACATCGCTGTTGCGCAAGTGCTCGAATGCGATGACGTACTCTGCGCTGCCGGCTTGCGCCATGGAAAATCCCTTCGATTTCTGGAGAGCTCGACCCGCGCGGCTGGGCGCCGCAAGGGTGCGTCGAATGCCTCCAAATTGTACTCGGTCGGTCTTTTTGTTGCATGGCAACAACAAGTTGGTTTACCCTGTCAGTTCGATCGATTGCCAGGTTTCGTCATGCCAAATTCGCACGCACCCAAACGCGCCGTCTTTTTTATCTCAGACGGCACCGGCATCACCGCAGAAACCCTTGGCCAGTCGCTTCTGACGCAGTTCGAGGGGCTGCCGACCAAGGCCACGCGCATGCCTTTCATTGACTCCGTGGAGAAGGCGCAGGATTGCGTCCTGCGCATCAATGCCGCGCATGTCGCCGACGGCCTGAAGCCGATTGTCTTCAATACCCTGGTCGACAACGCAACCAGCCGGGTCATCCACGCCGCCAACGGCCTGGTGCTCGACCTGTTCCAGACCTTCATCAAGCCGCTGGAAAAGGAGTTGGGCCTGAAGTCCACCCATACCATCGGTCGTTCGCACAGCGCCACGCAGAACCAGCAGGAGTACGCCAATCGCATCGAAGCGATCAATTTCAGCCTGGCGCACGATGACGGCCAGACCGACAAAAACCTGACCGAAGCCGATGTCATCCTGATCGGCGTCTCGCGCAGCGGCAAGACCCCCACCTCGCTGTACCTGGCGTTGACTTTCGGGCTGCGCTGCGCCAACTATCCGCTCATTCCAGAGGACTTCGAGCGCGATGCCCTGCCTTCGACGCTCACGCCTTTCAAGTCAAAGCTGTTCGGGCTGACCATCCTGCCCGAGCGACTGTCCAAAATCCGCAACGAACGGCGCCCCAACAGCAAGTACGCGGCACTGGAAAACTGTCGCTACGAAGTCGACGCGGCCGAGACGCTGATGCGGCGCGAAGGCATTCGCTGGCTCTCCTCGACCACCAAGTCGATCGAGGAAATCGCCACCACGGTGATGCAGGAGATCAAGCTGGAGCGGCGGGTATTTTGAGAGTCCGACAATAGTAAAAGCCGGTTCTCGACGGCATCATCCGCTGTCACGGCTTGCCGCCGAGTTCCGTTGCGAAAGGTGGATAGAGCGGAATCAGCGCGGCCAGTGCGCGGGCGAGTGCGGTGCTATCGTCGGTTTTCTTTGCCAGGGTGCCGAGCGCCTTCCAGGCGAAGATGTCGCGCCGGTCGATTTCGATCGCGCGTTCATAAGCGATGAGCGCCTCGCGCTGGCGACCGGCGGCAGCATGCAGGTCGCCCGTCAGGACCCAGGCGAAGGTGGAGGTCGGGTCGGTCTGCAAGGCCCGGTCCACCGCCAGCGCGGCTGCGCGAGCGTCACCCTGGCGCGCCAGCGTGGTGGCGTACAGATTCATGATGCCGACCTCCTCGGGCAGGAGGCGCGCGGCGCGCGCGAAGCAATCGCGCGCGAGCACCAGTTCGCCTGCCATCAGATGCCCGTAGCCGGCGACTTGCCACCATTCGCCGCGCGCCGGTTCGCGTTCGAGCTTGCGTCGCGCCAGGGTCGACAAGCCGAGCCAGTCGCGCGCCTTCATCAAGGGCACGGTCTCCTCGAACTCGCTGCGGAACATGTACTGGCGCATGTTGGACGCGGTGAACTCCGGTGGCGCCGCGCTTGCCGCGTCGCGCGCCATCGGCGCGCATCCCGTGAGCACGGCAAAGGACGCCAGCAGAACCACCAGAAACGGCCATCTCATTTTGCCTGCCTCCCTTTGGGCCGTGCACGCTGACGCACCGCCTCGAACATGCAGATCGCGCCGGCCGCCGCCACGTTGAGCGACTCGGCCACGCCCGGCATCGGAATCGAAAGTCGCTCGGTCGCTCGAGCGATCAGCGCGGCGGACACCCCCGCGCCCTCGTTGCCGAACAGCCACGCCACCGGCCCGGTCAGATCGGCCTCGAACACGCTTTGGCCGCCATGCGAGGACGTCGCCACCAGCGGTATCGCGAGGCGTCCGGCCACCAGGTCGAGATCCACGCCCTCGACGATACGCAGCGAGAAATGGGCGCCCTGCCCCGCGCGCAGGACCTTGGGCGACCAGGCATAGACGGTGCGCGGCGAACAGAACACGTGGCCGACGCCGGCCGCAGCGGCGCTGCGCAGCAGGCTGCCCATGTTGCCGGGGTCCTGCAGGTGTTCGAGCAACAGGCTGTCGCCCGCAATCGAGGCCGGCAAGCTTGCGCGCGGCGTCCGCAGGGCGGCGACGATGCCGGCGCCATGATCGACCGAGGACAGGGATTCGAACAGGGCATCGGGAAACTCCGTCACCGCCACGTCCACCGCCGCCGCCAGGCGCGCGATTTCCGCGCGCCGCAAGCCGCTCTCGCTGACGGCCACCAGCTCCGGCATCAAGCCGCAGGCCAGACAGGCTTCCAGCAGGTGCGCGCCATCGAGCATGGACAGCCCTTCCTTCTTGCGCGCCTGGGCCGACGCACCCAGCGCCTTGAGGCGCTTGAACAGCGGATTGTCGCGCGAGGTGACGCGCCTGGGCACGGCCTTGATCATCGTGACGACGCGCTCAAGCGTGCCCGGCTATGGTTCACAACGCGGTTTCACAACGTGATTTCACAGCGTGATTTCACAACGAAACGAAGTCGGCGCGCATGCGCAAACGCTGCGCGGCGTCCGGCAAACGGCCGCGCGCCGCGCCGCAGTTGTCCGCCGCATGCTTCGGGTTGCGCGTGCCGGGGATAGCGACGGTCACCTCCGGTGCGCCAAGAATCCACTTGAGAAAATACTGCGCCCAGCTTTCAACCTCCAGCTCGACTCGCACCCACGCGGGCAGCGCCTTGCCGCGCACCTTCGCGAACAGCGCGCCTTCGGCGAACGGCCGGTTGACGATGACCGCGGCACCGGCGTCGCGACATGCCGCAAGGAGACGGGCGTCCGCCTCCGGCTCGGCTAACGAATAGTTGACCTGCACCACGTCGACCCGGTGCTTCGCCAGCGCCGCTTCGAGGTCACGATGGGCGCCGGCATGGTAGTGCGTCAGGCCGAGCAGGCGCACGCGTCGCTCCTTCTTCCAGCCGGCCAGCGTGGCCAGGTGGGCCTCGGTATCGACCAGGTTGTGCACCTGCATGAGATCAAGCTTCTCCAAGCGCAGCTTTGCCATCGAGTCGCGCATCTGCGCGGCGCCTTCGTTGCGGCCGCGCGTCCAGACTTTGGTGGCAACGAACAGGCCGGGGCGCGCACCGGACTCGGCCATCAGGTCGCCCAGCACCGCTTCGGAACGTCCGTACATCGGCGAGGAATCGACCACCGTGCCGCCGGCGGCCGTGAAGGCGGCAAGCGTCGCGCGCGCGGCGACCAACTCCATGCTGCCGGCGGCGACGTCGAACACCTGCCAAGTGCCGAGCCCGACCACGGGCACGCGTTCGCCGGTGGCGGGTATCGGCCGCGTGATCGAAGCTTGTTGCGCCGGGACCGACATGACCGACATCAGCGGCAGGGCGGCCAGCGCGCGGTTGAAAGCGCGCCGGCCGGCGCCCTCAACTGCCCTTGGCCTCATGCTCGGCCCACACCTTGCGCGCCACCCGCACGCCGTCGAGCAGCGCCGGCGCGCCCGCGTAGGTCGCCACATGCAGGAAAATCTCCTTCATCTCCTCCTTGGTGACGCCGTTGTTGATGGCGCCGCGCACATGCAGCTCGAGTTCATGCGTGCGATTCATCACGCACAGCATGGCGAGGTTCATGAACGAGCGGGTCTTCTTCGGCAGCGTGTATTCGCCGTTGGCACCGCGCCGCGCCCAGCTGCCGCCCCATGAATGGACGGTAAGGTACTCCTGCACATCGTCGGTGAATTCGTCCTTCACCGCGAACGCGCGGTCCACATACTCGGCGCCCAGCACTTCCTTGCGGACCTGGAGGGCGTCGTCGAACATTTCTTTCTTGGTGGGGTTGGTCATTTCCGGATTCCGTTGACTGGGTGAAACGCATTGTATCGGCCGAGCCAGTCACGCACATTGCGCCTCGGGAAGGGACGCGCCATGCCACCGCAAGCGAACGCAACGATTGCCTCGCGCTCCCATCCAGGCGTGTGCCGCAAAGGACCCTATTTCTTCGCCGGCATCATGTCCGTGATCGTACCGAGCGCCAACTCGGCGGCGAAGAACGGTGTCTCCGACAATGTCGGATGCGGGTGGATCGAGAGCGCCACGTCTTCCAGATCGGCCCCCATTTCCAGCGCCAGCACCATCTCGGCGATCAGTTCGCCTGCGTTCGGACCGACGATGGCGGCGCCGAGGATGCGTCTGCTTGTCGGATCGTAGAGCAGCTTGGTCACACCCTCGGTGCGATCGACCGCTATCGCGCGGCCCGACGCAGCCCAGGGGAAGGAAGCCGCCTTGTAGTCGACGCCATCGGTCTTCGCCTGGGTTTCGGTCAGGCCCATCCAGGCGATCTCGGGGTCGGTGTAGGCCACCGACGGCACGGTCAGCGCGTCGAAGCCGACCTTGTGGCCGGCGATGGTCTCGGCGGCGATCTTGGCTTCGTAGGTAGCCTTGTGCGCCAACATCGGCTCGCCGCAGATGTCGCCGATGGCGAAGACATGCGGCAGGTTGGTGCGCTGCTGCCGGTCTACCGGAACATAAGCGCGCTCGTTGACGGCCACGCCGGCGGCTGCCGCGCCGATGTCGCGGCCGTTGGGACGGCGGCCGACGGCGAGCAGCACGCGATCGAACATTTGCTGGTTGGGCGTGGGCGCTGGCTGGCCGTCGGCGCCTTCGAAGGTGGCGAGCAGGCCCTCCGGCTTCGCGTCAATCCGGGTCACCCGGGTCTTGAGGTAGATCGCCTCGTAGCGCTTTTCAATGCGCTTGTGGAGTGGTCTGACGATGTCGCGGTCGGCGGCGGGAATCAGGCCGTCGGCGAATTCCACCACCGTCACCTTCGAGCCGAGCGCGTCGTAGACGCAGGCCATTTCCAGGCCGATGATGCCGCCGCCGATCACCAGCAGGCGGCGCGGGACATCTTTCAATTCGAGTGCGCCGGTAGAGTCGATCAGGCGCGGATCGTCATAGGGAAAACCGGGAATCTGCGCAACCTGCGAGCCGGCGGCGATGATGCAATGATCGAAAGACACGCGCTTGACGCCATCCTTGCCGGCCACTTCCACCATGTTGGGCGAAGTGAACCTGCCGACGCCTTCGACCACCGTCACCTTGCGCCCTTTGGCCATCGAACCCAAACCCTTGGTGAGCTTGCCGATCACGCCGTCCTTCCAGCCGCGCAGGCGGTCGATGTCGATGACGGGCTTGCCAAAGACGACACCGTTGTGCGCCATTTCCTCGGCCTCGGTGATCACTTTAGCCGCGTGCAGCAGGGCCTTGGAGGGGATGCAGCCGACGTTCAGGCAGACGCCGCCGAGGGTGGCGTAACGCTCTATCAACACCACTTGCTTGCCCAGATCGGCCGAGCGGAAAGCGGCCGTGTAGCCGCCCGGACCGGCGCCGAGCACCAGGACTTCGGCGTGCAGGTCGCCGCGGGGTATTGACGGGATTGTGATTGCCGGTGCGGACGCGGGTTGGTTTGCCGCGTGCCCCTCACCCCGACCCTCTCCCCCTGACGGGGGCGAGGGAGTGGCCACGTGCGCAGCGGGTTGCTGTGGCGCTGCTGCTGGCGACTGCGGTGATGACGTGGCTGCGGTGGCTTGCGGTGATGACGTGGCTGCGGTGGCTTGCGGGGGCGCGGCCGATGGTGTTGTCGCTGCGGTCTCGAGGGTGCCTATCAAAACGCCGGTATTGATCGTGTCGCCCAGTTTGACGGCGAGGCTTCGGATGATGCCCGGCTCGGGCGATGGAATCTCC
>JAYVST010000803.1:0-9383 GCA_043775255.1 Burkholderiales bacterium | reverse complement strand
GTCAATGCGATTGCGCGCGCGCTCGGCCTGGGCCCCAGTTCCTGCCTGCACATCCTGCGTGCACTGGCTGCCGACGGCATGGTGCAGGCCGACCCGCGCACCAAACAATACTCGCTCGGTCTGGGGCTCCTGACCCTGGCGCACGACATGCTTGGGCGCAACCACTTCGCTGCACTGGTGCAGCCCGAACTGGAGCGCATCGCCCGCAAGTACGGCGCCACCGCCACCGCCGTCGAACTCGACGCTCGCGAGCGCATGGTGGTGGTGGGTGTGGCGCAAGCGCCGACCTTCCTGCAGATCCAGGTCGGCGTCGGCAGCCGTTTCCCGGCCTACATCAGCGCCACCGGGCGCTGCGTGGCAGCCCATTGCGGCCTCAATCCGGTGCAGTTGAAGCAGCGCTTTGGCGCGCTCAAGTGGCAGGAAGCGCCGGCCTTCGAGGTCTGGCTGCGCGAGGTCGAACTGGCGCGCACAAACGGTTTCGCGGTCGATCAGGGCAACTACATTTGCGGCTTCACCATCGTGGCCGCGCTGGTCGAAGCGGCCGAAGCGGCGCGCCACGCGATCTCGATCGTGGCGGTGTCCGAACAGGTCAGCGACAAGGCCCTGGCCAACCTCGCGCGCGACACCCGCGAAGCCGCCGCCAGCGTGGCGGCACGGCTGCGCGGGCTCCGGTAGATTGCGCGGGCTCAGGTAGGTTACGCGGCGCGGGTTCGCTACTGCGCGTTCATCCCGGTCGCCTTGACGAGATTGCGCCACTTCGCCGTTTCGGCTGCCTGGAACGCGGCCAGCGCCTCGGGCGTGCCGCCGCCGACATCTCCTGCCTGGGCCTCGACCCATGACTTGACGTCAGGCATTGCCAATACCTTGACGAGGTCGGCGTTCAGGCGCGCGATCAGGTTTTGCGGGGTGCCCGCAGGCACGTACATCGCGTACCACGGCGTGACCTCGTAACCCGGCAATCCCGCTTCGTTGAGCGTGGGAATGTCGGGCGTGGCGGTGTCGCGTTTGCCGCTGGTGATGGCGATGCCGCGCAGGGCGCCGCTGCGCACATGCGGCAGCAGGACCGGCGCGTTGTGGAATACCATCTCGATGTGTCCGGCGATCAGGTCGGTCGTCATTTGCGAACTGGCCTTGTAGGGCACGCCGGTGATCTTGACCCCCGCCATCAGATTGAACTGCTCGGCCGACAGGTGGTTGGAGGTGCCGGCGCCCGGATACCCATAACGCAGCTTGCCCGGGTTCTGTTTGGCAAACGCGATCAACTCGCGCAAGTTGGTGACTGGAATGCTCGGGTGCAGCGCGAGAATGTTGGCCAGGGTCACCAGCAGGGTCACCGGCGCGAAGTCCTTGACGGGATCGAACGGCAGCTTGTCGCCCAGACTGACGCTCACGGTCATCGGGCCGATCAGGCCCATGGTCAGGGTGTAGCCATCGGGTGCGGCCTTGGCGCCGCGTTCGTGGCCGATGTTGCCGCCGGCCCCGACCACGTTCTCGATGACAACCGACTGGCCCCACATCTCGGTGAGCTTGGCGCCGAGGATGCGGCCAAGCGAGTCGGGGCCGCTGCCGGGCGGCGCCGGCACGACAATGCGCACTGCGCGTTCGGGATAGCGCGCCTGCGCCAGCACACCATCTCCGGCGGCGCACAGTACGGCAAGCATGACAACGCTTGCTGCCGATCGCAGCGTCTTACGAACCATTTTCATCTCCTGTGGGTCGATCCCTCGGCCGCTTCTCGCAAGGCCTGCGGCACGTGTCGCGGTGACCCCTGCGGTCGCCACGAATGCATCCAATCGATGTTAGGCAAGGAGGCCGCATTAGTCAATGTCAAATCCCGAGGTGATTCAGGAGCAAGTAAAGAGTCCGGCGCAGTAGCCCGTAATTGGTCCGGTTTGGCGTCCGACAATCAGGGCCTAAAATGTCCTTATGACCACGCCCAACCCCTCAACTGTCACCGCAGCAATACCGGACGGCTTCAAGCCCCTCGCGCATGTTCCCGACGGATTGTTCACCGACACCAACGGCCCGCTCTATCGCAAGCGCGAGGCAGACCGCTTCGTGCTCGGCATGCGGGTCGAACGGCGCCATTGCAACCCAACCTTGATCTGCCATGGCGGCATGCTCATGACGTTCGTCGACATGGCGATGGTGATGACGGCGATCTACCAGGGCCGGCTCGCGAACTTCCTGCCGACGGTCAGCCTGACGGCCGATTTTCTCGCCGCCGCCCCGCTGGGGTCGTGGATCGAGGCGCGTACCGACCTGCTCAATCAGACGCGCAACATGGTGTTCGCCCAGTGCTTAGTCACCAACGACGGCAAGCCGGTGACGCGCGCCTCGGCGGTGTTCAAGATCGGGCCGGAGTTTCAGCGCCCGCCGCGCCCTGCGGCCGAACGGGGCGCAGGCCAGGGCTAATCAAGTCGAATCCCCGCCGCCCGGATCACCTTGCCCCAGCGCTCATACTCCGACAGGGTGAGTGCCTGGAACTGCTCCGGGGTATTGCCGCCGATCACTGCGCCAGAGGCCTCGAAGGCCTGCTTGATATCGGGCAGGTTGAGTACCTTGGCGGTCTCGGTGGCGATGCGTGCAAGGATTTCCTTTGGCGTTCCGGCCGGCGCGTAGAAGCCCTGCCATGAAGGCACGTCGAGACCGCCGGCGTAACCGCTTTCGGCAAAGGTCGGCACGTTCGGCATTGCCGCCAGACGCCTGTCGCTCGCCACCCCGAGCGCCTTGACGCGCCCGCTGCCGATCAACTGCTGCAGGGTCACGGTCCAGTCGAAATAGAGCTGGATCACGTTTGACATGACGTCGGTGGTGATCTGTCCGCCGGCCGCCTTGTAGGGCACGAAGGTGATGTTGGCGCCGGTGCCCTGCTTCATCATCTCGGTGACCACATGCGCGACCCCCCCTGTGGTGCCGCCGATGTTGAGCTTGCCAGGGTTGGTGCGGGCATAGGCGACCATCTCGCCTACGGTATTGAACGGCATGCTCGGGTGCGATACCAGCAGCGGCGGGCCGGCCGATACCATGGTGATGCCGATCGGGTTTCTCTCGGCGGCCGGGCGCTACCTGATGTTCGGCCTCTGGCCGGCCCTGCGCCCCTTGCCGCCGAAGTTCCAGGAATGACGACACTCCTCCTGATCGGGCTGGTCCTGCTGCTCCTGGTGCTGCGCCAGTCGCTGCTGGTGGTGTTGATAGCGGTAGCGGCCTACGTGCACATGGTGTGGGGCCGCGGCCAGCTCGACTACATCGTCGAGGACATGTGGGTGGCGCTCGACAAGGAAGTGATCCTGTCGATCCCGATGTTCATCCTGTGCGGCGCGATCATGACCAAGGGATCGACGGCCAAACGCCTGATCCGCATCATGGCCTCGGTCACGCGCGTGCTGCCCGGCGGGCTGGGCGTGGCCTGCGTGTTGTCCTGCGCCGTGTTCGCCGCGATCTCGGGCTCCTCGATCGTCACCATGCTGGTGATCGGCACGGTGATGTACCCGGCGATGCGCGCGGCCAACTACGACAACAAGTTTTCCTTGGACGCGATCATGTCCGGCGGCACGCTCGGCATCATCATCCCGCCTTCGATTCCGATGATCATCTATGGCCTGGTGACCGAACCCTCGGTGACCGACCTGTTCAAGGCGGGCGTCGGCCCGGGCCTCCTCTTGACCTTCCTGCTGGTGCTCTACGCGATCTGGTTCAACCGCGACAAACCCACCGAGCGCTTCGAGCTGGCCGAGTTCGTCACGGCGGTGCGCGAAGGCATCTGGGCGGCGATGATGCCGGTGATCCTCCTGGGCGGCATCTACAGCGGCTTTTTCACCGCCACCGAGGCGGCGGCCGTGGCCTTGGGCTACGCGATGCTGATCGATATTTTCATCCACCGCGAACTCAAGTTTCGCGCCTTCTACGACGTGGTGCTGGAGACCTCCAAGCTCGGCGGCTCGCTTTTTCCCGTATTGGCGGTGGCGTTGAGCCTGAACATCATCCTGATCGAACACCGCGTGCCTTCGCACATGGTGGAATGGGTACAGGGCTACATCACGAGCCCCATGATGTTCATGCTGCTGGTCAACCTGCTGCTCCTGGCGGTGGGGTGCCTGATGACCACCGGCGAGGCGATCCTGGTGCTGGCGCCGATCCTGGCGCCGATGGCGGCCTCCTACGGCTACGTCAAGGTGGTGTTCGGGCTCATCATGATTCTGAACCTTGAGATCGGCTTTCTCACCCCGCCGGTGGGCCTGAACCTGATCGTGGCGATGAGCGCCTTCAAGCAGCCGTTCGGGTTGTTGTGCCGGGCGGCGGCGCCGTTCATCGCCATCATGTTGTTCGGCCTTGCGCTGGTTGTGTGGCAGCCCTGGATCGGCATGTACTGGGTGAACGGAAAGTTCTGAAGCCGGGCCGGGCGACCAACCCCTGTCCGCACCTGTGGGTCGCACGAACCCGTGAAAGCGTTGCCCCGACCTGTCAATCGACGTCGCCGGGACCGGGCTCGCGCTTGTTGCCGTGGACCATCGCGGCGACCAGATTCTCGCGATGGCGCAGGCTTTCCACCACCACACCCGCGAGATGCAGGCCGGCCAAAACGAAGAGCAGGTTGGACAAGCCTTCGTGCAGTTCCTCCACCCACGCCACACCCCAGAAGCGGTCGGTGGTGTAGAGCCAGCCGCTGGCCGCTGCCGCCAGCGCCGCAGCCAAGAGCGCCATGATCATCCAGCCGCCCAGCGGGTTGTGCCCGATGTAACGCGGCTCGCGGCCGCCGGCGACCAGGCGCGCGTAGCGCAAGGTCGCCGCCGGCGGCTGCAAAAACTGACGAAAGCGTGCATGACGCGTGCCTACAAGACCCCAGACGACGCGTGCCGCCACCACCGCCATGACGGCGTAGCCGGCCCATTCGTGTGCGCGGCCACCGCCATGGCGCGTAAACCAGGCCACGACAATGGCGCCAACCAGGGTCCAGTGACCAATCCGCACAAGCCGATCCCAGACGCGCATGGCGGCGCCTCCCCGGCGCTCAGCGCGAACGCGAGGTCGGCACCGGGGCCAGCGTCAACGGGTGGAAATACGCCTCGACCCGCTCGCCCTTTTCGTTCAGGGCATAGACCTCGTAGCAACCGCCGTCGATCTTGATGCGGCGAATCTGCCAGCCGCGCTCCTTCAACATGGCTTCAAGCTTCTCCTGCGACTGCCAAGTGTCCGGCTTGCCGGAATCGCAGGTGGCCAGGCCGGTGGCCTGGGCGGCGGATCCGATCACGAATACGGTTGCGGCGAAGAGGGATGCGAGCAGTTTCATGATGGCACGTCCAAAAAGTGAGGAAAGGCTTAGAGCATACCTTGCTCCGGCGAGAATGACTGCAAACGGCTTGAAGCCTGCGCCCCGCTCAATCCTCTTCGGCGGTGTATTTCGATTCCGGGTTGCGCAAATTCGCCGGCGCTCCGGCCTCGATCAGCATCTCGAATCCGCCGCCGCGCCAACGCACCGCGATGCCGTAGTTGGCGTCCACGATCGTAAGCTTGTCGCGCGCAAAGCGGCGCGCGTCGTTCCAGACGTCGTCGAGACTTGGCAGCACCAGCGTTGCGCTCGCCGGAAACGCGGTGCCGTCGCCGCGCACGATGTGGATATGCAGATGGGTCTGCGAACGGATCGTCGGCGGGTTGACGACAAGCACGATCTCGCTCGCCGGCAGGCGCAGGCGCGCCGCGTCCCAGGCATCGCGCCACAGCCCTCTGAAAGCTGAATCGGCGCCGTAGAGTTGCCCGTCCTCGACGCCGCACACCGTCGGCAGCGGCAGCAGCAGGCCATGGATAAAGCCTGCGGTCGGCGGATTCTTGCGGCGCGTGAAACACATCTTGCGGTCACGGATCGCCACCGACTGGCGCGCGGCATGCCACGACCAGACCTCGATCTCGCGCTCGCAGCCCGGCCCGAGGTTTTCGGTTTCCCGCACGTCCCGGCCGCGGCAATCGGCGCCGGCCAGGCATTGGGTGATCTGGCGCAGCGCGTCGGACGCCGGCGTCACCGGGCACGTCTGGCCCCAGGCGAGAGTAAGGCCGGCCGCACAGGCCAGGGCGAGCATTCGGGCAAGTGTCATCATGCCCGCATTGTCGCGCGTTGCGAATCGATTCGAGCAAACGATTCGAGCCGCTCAGGCAGTATCGGCTTGCCGCTACAATTCTTACCAATTCAAAAAATCCAAAAGAAAGACACTTGTGCACCCGCTTTGCAACCGATTTTTCCAAGCCGCCTGCCTCGCTGTGGCTGCCCTGGCAGCACCGGCCACGTTTGCCCAGGCCTGGCCGACCAAGCCGCTCAAGTGGATCGTGCCATTCCCACCCGGCGGCCCCACCGACCTGTTGTCACGCGCGATCGCCCAGGGTCTGTCGGAATCTCTCGGCCAGGCGGTGGTGATCGAGAATCGCGGCGGCGCCGGCGGCGGCCTGGCGATGGATGCGCTGGCCAAGGCGGCGCCGGACGGTTACACCATCGGGCTGTCGACCACCGGTACCCATGCGATCAATCCGGCGCTCTACGGCGGCAAGCTGCCCTATGACCCAATACGCGACTTCACCCCCCTGACCATCGCAATCTCCTACGTCAATATCCTGGTGATCAATCCGCAACATCCGGCCAAGAACGTGGCCGAGCTGGTGGCGTTTGCGAAGGCGAACCCGGGCAAGGTCACCTTCGGGTCGGCCGGCAACGGCGCATCGAACCACCTGTCGGGCGAAATCCTCAAGATGGTCACGGGCGCCTCGATGCAGCACGTTCCCTACAAGGGCAGCGCCCAGGCGCTCACCGACGTGATGGCCGGCAACACCACCTTCATGTACGACATCCTCAATACCTCGCTGCCGCAGGCGCGCGCCGGCCGCGTGCGCGCGATCGCCGTGACCTCGTCGAAGCGCAGCCCCTATGCGCCGGATGTTCCCACCATGGAGGAAGCCGGCGTCAAGGGCTATTCTGCGGCAGGCAGCGACTTGTGGATGGGCGTGATGGGCCCGAAAGGGATTCCCAAACCGATCGCCGACAAGCTCAACGCGGAGCTCATCAAGGTATTGCGCTCGCCGGCCATGCGCGAGAAGATCCGCGCCCAGTTTCTCGACCCATGGACCTGCACACCGGAAGAGTTCACGAAAGTCATCAAGGACGACATCGCCAAGTGGGGCAGAATCGTTCGCGACTCCGGCGCACGCGTCGATTGAAGCCCCCATGAACGCCACCCCGGCAACCTCTGCCGTGCCCGATTCGCGCGGCGCCAACTTGTACCGCGCCGACCCCGCCTTGGGCGAACTGCTCAAGCTTTGTATCGCGCCCGACCTGTTCGCCCACATCGAGCCGCACTTAGACCGCCTCGGCGCAATGGCCGGCGGCCGCCTCGATGAACTCGCCGGCACGGCCGACCATAACCCGCCGGTGCTGCATCACCGCGACCGCACCGGCTTGGACCGGCAGTGGATCGAGAAGCATCCCGCCTATGTCGAGATGGAGCGACTTGCCTTTGGCGAATATGGCCTCGCGGCGATGTCGCATCGGCCCGGCGTGTTCGGCTGGCCCGAGCCGCTGCCGCCGGCGGTCAAGTACGCGCTCTCGTACCTGTTCGTGCAGGCCGAATTCGGCCTGTGCTGCCCGGTGTCGATGACCGACGCCTTGGCGCGCACCCTGGCAAAGTTCGGCAGCCCCGAGTTGGCGGGACGCTACCTGCCCGGACTCACCGCCACCGACATGGATGAGCACCTGCAGGGCGCGATGTTCATGACCGAACAGGGAGCGGGGTCGGATGTCGGCGCAAGCGCCACCCTTGCACGTCGCGCGCCCGAAGGTTCCCACTGGCTGCTCGAAGGCGACAAGTGGTTCTGCTCCAACGCCGATGCCGGCTGCGCGCTGGTGCTGGCACGTCCGGAACACGGCGCGCCGGGCACCCGCGGCCTGTCTCTGTTCCTGCTGCCGCGCGCCCTGCCCGACGGCACGGCCAACCACTACCGCATCGTGCGCCTGAAAGACAAGATGGGCACCCGCTCGATGGCCTCCGGCGAGATCCGCCTCGAAGGCGCCGTGGCCTATCTCGTCGGCGACGAGGCAAAGGGCTTCGTACAGATGGCCGACATGATCAACATGTCGCGCCTGTCCAACGGCATGCGCGCCGCCGGCATGATGCGCCGCGCCTATTTCGAAGCGCGCCATGTGGCGCAAAACCGCATCGCCTTCGGCAAGCCGGTGATCGAGATGCCGCTGGCACGCCGCCAGTTGATGAAGATACTGCTCGTCGCCGAAGCCGCTCGCGCAGTGATGTTCTCTGCCGCTCGAGCGCTCGAAGCCGCAGACGCCGGCGACGAGGCGGCGCGACGGCGACTCCGCATACTCACCCCATTGCTCAAATTCCGCGCCTGCCGCGATGCGCGCCGCGCCACAGGCGACGCGATGGAAATGCGCGGCGGCGCCGGCTACATCGAAGAATGGCCCGACGCGCGCCTGACCCGCGACGCGCACCTGGGCTCGATCTGGGAAGGCACCTCCAACATCGTCGCGCAGGACGTGCTGCGCGCAATCCGCAAGGAAGACGCGCTCGAGGCGCTGGACGCGGAACTCGACCACCTCGACCACGCGGCCGGCGCCGATGAGGAACGCTTCGGCGCACGCGAGCGGGCGCAAGCCTTCGCGCGCAGCACCGCCGAGGCCGACGACGCCGAACATGCGCGCCAGGCCGCCAGCGGCCTCTACTATTCGACCGCGGCGACGCTGCTGGCATGGGAAGGCAAGCGCATCGGCGGCGTTATCGGGGCGCAACGGCTCGCGCTGTCGCGGCTGGTGGTGCGCCACAAGCTGACCGAGCGCGATCCCTTAGCGCCGGACAGCGACAACGCCGTCGCCGCAGTGCTGCTGACCTGAAAGTCGAATCGACACACGCTTGGGTCGGCCGGCATTGACCTGCTTCGGATTGGCGCTCGGCGCCCCTAAGTGTTCACCATTACAGACATAAAGTTCTGTTTTTGTTTATAATGGTGAACATAATGCCTAGCAAACCTCCCATCGTCTTCCCCCAGGAACAGCGCCTCCTTGCCGCCCTTGGTGAGCGTCTGCGCATGGCCCGCCTTAGACGAAAACTGACCACCACCACGGTTGCGCAGCGCGCGGGAATATCGCGCAGCAGTCTGTATAACGCGGAGCGCGGCGATCCAGGTGCAACGCTTGGTACCTACCTGCGCATCATGGCGGTGTTGGGTCTTGAGACCGACATCAACGCGCTTGCCGCCGATGACAAGGTCGGTCGCAAGCTGCAGGACCTGGCGCTAGCAGCCTGTCGGACTTGGGGCGTCGAAAGCGAAAATCGACCCCAGCGAGGACAGTTTTTGCCGCATTCGCCGCCCCATAGCCCGGCTATGGGGCA
>JAYVST010000802.1:0-2565 GCA_043775255.1 Burkholderiales bacterium | reverse complement strand
GCGTAACATCGTCGCAGGTGTTTCCCGCAGCGCTCACCGGCGCCTGACATTCGTTATCGTTGTATCAGGCCAGTGGCGCAGGAATTGAACGCTGCGGTTCTTCAGATTGCTTGAAGGCTTTCTCTCTTTCATTGGAAGAGGGGGCCCAGACCATCCGCAGTCAGCCACCGGGAGCCGAATATGCGCAATCCACTACCGCGATACGCCATTGCCGCAGCCGCCGCAGTGAACGCGGCCTTGTGTTTTTGGACAGGCGCTGTAGCGCAACCGCAAGCCGGCGCCGCGCCGGAAAAGCTCGGCACAGTGAACTTTCCGGTGTCGTGCAGTGCCGATGCGCAACGCCACATGACGCGCGGGGTCGCGCTGTATCACTCGTTTCACTGGCCGGAGGCGCGCAAGGCGTTCAACGGGGTCGCGCAGGCCGATCCCTCATGCGCGATGGCGCATTGGGGATTGGCCCTGGTCGCCATGAACAACCCGTATGTGTGGCCTCTGACCGGCATCGCCCTCGAGCAAGGCGCCGCGAACATCAGGAAAGCGGCGGCGATCGGCGCCAGGACACAGCGCGAGCGTGACTACATCCGCGCGGTCGAAATGTTTTTCCTCGATTCGGACAAGATTCCGGCGCGGACCCGCCAACTCAATCTGGAACTGGCGCTGGAAAAGATGACGCGCGACCATCCGCGCGACACCGATGCCAAAGTGCTGTATGGCATGGTGTTGGCGGCCAACGTCGATCCGAACGACAAGACCTATTCAAACCAGTTCAAGGCCGCCGCCGTGCTCGAGCGCGTCGTCAAAGACGAGCCGGATCATCCGGGCGCGCCGCATTACCTGATTCATACCTACGACTATCCGCCGCTGGCCGCTCGTGGACTGCCGGCGGCACTGCGCTATCGCGACGTCGCGCCCTCCGCATTCCATGCGCTGCACATGCCGTCCCACATCTTCACGCGCCTTGGGCATTGGCAGGATTCGATCGCGTCCAACACGGCGGTGCTCAAGACGCCCGACACGCCTCTATCGTCGGTACTGCATTCGTATGACTACATGGTCTATGCGTGGCTGCAGCTGGGGCAGGATCGCAACGCAAGCAGGGTTCTGGGCGATATGTTGGCGATGCCGGCGATCGACGACAACGCGTTCGCAGCCGCCTTCGCGCTCGCCGCGATTCCGGCGCGCATGTTGGTCGAGCGGGGGCGCTGGGCCGACGCCGCGCAACTCAAGGCGTTTCCGGATGAATTGATGTATCCATGGGCGTCGTTCCCGCATGCGGATGCGGTCCGCGTATTCGCTCGCGGCCTGGGCGGCGCGCGTGCCGGCAATCCGAAAGCCGCGCGGGCGGAGCTTGCGCAGTTGGGAAAACTCAAGGCCGACATGCTGGGCGCCAGGCTTTTCTACTGGGCCGATCAGGCCGACATCCAACATAAGGCCGTCGAAGCGTGGACCCTGCGTGCCGAAGGCAAACCCGACGCGGCCCTCGCGTTGATGAAGGACGCCGCGGAACATGAAGACCGTACCGACAAGAGTGCCGTGACGCCCGGCCCGATCAAGCCGGCGCGGGAGTTGCTGGGCGAAATGCTATTGGAGAACAAACAGCCGGCGCAGGCCCTGCCCGAGTTCGAAGCCGTTCTGAAGAAAGAGCCGCACCGCATGCCGGCCACACTTGGCGCCGCGCGCGCTGCGGAACTTGCCGGCGACCGGGTAAAGGCGCGGCAGCATTACACTGCGCTGGCGAAGCTTCTCGAAGGCGCCGATGCCGAACGCGCGGAGAGTCGCCTGGCGAACGCCTATCTCGGCAGGAATTGAACCGACTCTGGAGGGGTTCTGTGTGCGCCGCATTCCCGGCCGCTTGGCGCACGTGAACATCTTTGGGTGCAGCATTTTCGGTTCGGTGTCCGGCTCATCGACGGCGACCTGCGTGACCATCAGCAAAGTGGCGCTGCCCGAACTGCTCAAGCGCTGACGGCCGCGGTGGTGTTGCCGATGATCCAGAAAGCCGGGTTCGATCTGCTCTGGTTCGGCATTTTCGTCGTGCTGTTAGTCGAGATCGCAGAGGTGACGCCGCCGGTGGGTTTCAACCTGTTCGTTCTGCAGAGCATGACCGGACGCGACAGCAACGTGATCGCGCGTGCCTCGCTGCCGTTTTTCGCCTGCCTGGTGGTGTGCATCGCGATCATCACGGTGTTTCCGATCACGGTAACGTGGCTTCCAGACGTAGTGATGGGCACTGCAAAAGGCAAGTAGTCCGTGCGCCATCCCCTTGGCATCGGTGGGGCGGACCCTGGCTGGTGCGCTTATCCCCGGATTGGTGCATCATTGAGAGCGCTCCCCGGCAGCGGCGCGTCCTGACAGGCGCATGCCTCGATCCGGACGTGGCATGTGATTCGCTTGATGCCCGTGATGGCGCGGCTTTCGCGCACGATTTTCGATTACAGGAGAAGTTCACATGAGCAAAAGCAGGTTTTTCAACAGGTTTGGCGCCGCGCTGGCCTTGGGCACGACCTTCCTCGCGCTGACTGCGCCGGTTGCGGCGCAGGAGCCGGTCAGGATCGGCTTGGTCGC
>JAYVST010000801.1:0-6714 GCA_043775255.1 Burkholderiales bacterium | reverse complement strand
GCGCGCCTTCGACTTCGATGTGGCCGCCTTCCAGACCCTCGAAGCCGAACGCAAGTCGGTGCAAACCCGCACGGAGGATCTGCAGGCGCGCCGCAACCAGCTATCCAAGGCGATCGGCCAGATGCGCGCCAAAGGCGAGGATGCCTCCGCCCTGATGGCCGAAGCCAATGCAGTTCCGGAAGAACTCTCGCGCAACGAAACCTTGCTCGCCGACGTGCAGGCGCGTATGAACGCCTTGCTTCTTTCCGTCCCGAACGCGCCGCACGATAGCGTGCCGTCCGGCAAGGACGCCGACGCCAATGTCGAAGTGCGCCGCATCGGCGCCCCGCGCGCCTTCGATTTTGCTGTCAAGGACCACGTAGATCTGGGCACGGCACTGGGCGGCCTGGATTTCGATACCGCAGTCAAGATCAGCGGCGCGCGCTTCACCCTGATGAAAGGGCAGATCGCGCGCCTGCACCGCGCGCTCGCGCAGTTCATGCTCGATGTTCACACCACCGAGCATGGCTATACGGAAATCTACGCGCCCTATATCGTCAATGCCGAATCGATGAAGGGCACCGGGCAATTGCCCAAGTTCGAGCAGGACCTGTTCAAGGTGCCGCACAACGACGCCACCATGTACCTGATCCCCACCGCCGAGGTGCCGGTCACCAACATGGTGCGCGACGAGATCGTCGCGCTCGATAAACTGCCCCTCAAGTTCGTCTGCCACACGCCTTGTTTCCGCTCGGAGGCAGGTTCGTACGGCCGCGATACCCGCGGCATGATCCGCCAGCACCAGTTCGACAAGGTGGAACTGGTGCAGATTGCCCATCCGGATCGCTCCTATGAATGCCTGGAGCAACTCACCGGCCACGCCGAGACCATCCTGAAGAGGCTGAATCTGCCGTATCGCGTGATGGCCTTGTGTGCCGGCGACATGGGCTTTTCCGCCGCCAAGACCTACGACCTCGAAGTATGGTTGCCCGCGCAGAACACCTACCGCGAGATTTCATCCTGCAGCAACTTCGAAGGCTTCCAGGCGCGTCGCATGCAGGCACGCTACCGAGACGAAAAAGGCAAACCGCAGACCGTGCACACCCTGAACGGCTCCGGCCTCGCCGTCGGCCGCACGTTGGTGGCAGTGCTGGAGAACTACCAGAACTTGGACGGCAGCATTGCGGTACCGGCGGCGTTGCGTGGCTATATGGGTGGGATTGAGCGTATCTCGGCCGCATGAGCGAGGGCCGCTTCTGCTAGAATTTGTAGTTCGGAGAGGTGGCAGAGTGGTCGAATGTACCTGACTCGAAATCAGGCGTAGGTGTAAGCCTACCGTGGGTTCGAATCCCACCCTCTCCGCCAGAGACCTAGTATCCATGCGTGTTTCCGGGCAGTTCCCGCAGAGACCCCACAAAACGCCCCACAAACGGTTTGCGCTTGAGGGACACACGCGATGAACGAGCGTTCGACCCTGCCCACCATCGCAAAGTGCGCGATTGCTGTGACTGCACTCATATTGGCGGGCCCGACCTCGGCCGCCTTGGTGCAGACAACGATGGTTGGGCATATCGCGACGATCCCTCCGCCCCTCCAGGGTCTGGGCGTTGAAGTCGGCGACCAGTTCGGGCTTGTGTTGACTTTCGACGACGCTTTTGGGGTCCATAGCCAGACGACGGTGAATGGCTCCGATTTGTACCAATTGAACACCGACACATTCACCACTGGAATGAACGGCTGGTACGGATCATTTGCCACATTCCTCGCGTCCCACAACCCAGGAATCTCAGCGGTGGAAAAGGTATCTTGGTTCCGGCCGGCCGGCACCCTGCATCACGAGGATTGGGTGCTCCCCGGGTTCGAGCTGACCATGGTTACGAACTACGCTGGCAACCCAGGCGGGCAATCCTACGGCTGGTATAGATACAACCAGAATCCTCAAATGGCGTTTCTCCTTGACAGCGTCGTCACGACACCCGTGCCTGAGCCGGGAGCCTACGCCATGCTGCTCGCGGACCTTGGACTGCTCGGAGTCGCGACAAGGCGCCGTCGACCGAGCGAACACCACAATCGCGCGCGCGTAATTGTGCAAAAACTCAGCGTCGTCGGTTACGATCACTGGTGACTCGGAAATCCTTCTTGTCTTGCCAGGGGATCGGGTTGGCGCGCTGCAATTCGGCGGTCGCGGCGCAGGAGCGGGGCCGGGGCTGAATCGCGGCGCTGAAGGTGTCGGAAAAAGTGCGGTCCACATTGAGGACCGCACTCCCACGCTCGCCGAAACGAGCATCAGCAAGAACTTGTCCAGCCGCGCGCAGAAGATTGCCGCAGTGCCAGAAGCGGAATTCGAGCAGGAAATAGGGGAATGGCGCGATCGGGTGAATCAGGAGGGTGAGCGCGTCACGGCGCGCCTTGTGGCCAAATGCCTCAAGAGGCAGTGAGAAACGGACGTACACCACGAAGCACGGCACCCCTGACGGACGGACAATTGATGTATGGTCCACATCTCTTTACAACGGCGCTACGATCATGCCCGAGCCAACCGCCAAGGAACTCCGCGAGGAAAACGAAAAGCAGCGCGCGGAGATGAAGCGCAGGATCGAGAATCCGACGCCGGAGGAACAGGCCGAGACGACTCGAGCGGCGGCGGAACTCGACGAACTGTTCCCGTCCTCGCCTGACCCACGGTAGCTATGCCCCAACTGCCCTCCGGCCGGCACATTGGCCTAGACCCCGCACCTCTTGCCAAGATGGTCAGCGACGCCGAAGCGGGCAAATTTGTTCTAGACCTGATGGCGATCAAGCATCCCGAGGATGCCTTGCGCCGCATCGGCGTTCTCTACTTTCGGCCCAAGGTCGAAAGCGACCGTGGAATGTCGCTTTCCGAATTGTCGAACCTGCCGCCAGAAGACCTGGAGCCGTATCCGAGCGGCTTCAACGTCGTGACGATCAAATCGGAGTTCGACCAGTGGTCACCCGAAGATCAGTCGGCCTTCATCGAATTCCTACGCGCCGACCGAACGAGCCGCTTCATGGATTCCGTACTTGCCGCGATCCGCAAGGCTCAGGACCGATTAGTCGACAATCCCTCGACGTTGCCGGGACTGCTCGCGACGTGGTGGAACTTGGGCATTCACCCGCTTCAGGAAGAGAGGATGACGACGCACCAGCGAACCCGAATGCCTCCTGAACTCACCGGAGGCGCGCCATGGACCGACCTCGCGCCCGTCTTCGCCCGCTGTGCCGACCTGATCCGGGCCGCCGACGGCCTGCTCATCGGCGCGGGCGCCGGCATGGGCGTCGATTCAGGCCTGCCGGACTTTCGCGGTGATCACGGATTCTGGAATGCCTATCCAGCCCTAGGCCGGGCGAAGATCGCGTTCTATGATGTCGCCAGCCCTGCAACGTTTGAGTCCGATCCGCGCCTGGCCTGGGGCTTCTATGGTCATCGCCTGCAGCTCTACCGTTCGACGACCCCGCATGCAGGTTTCGGGATCCTCCAGGAGATCGGTGCGCGACTGCGCCACGGTGCGTTCGTCTTCACCAGCAACGTCGACGGTCACTTCCAAGCAGCTGGTTTTGATCCTGACCGGATTGACGAGTGCCATGGATCGATTCACCACCTTCAGTGCCTCGACGCCTGCGCGCCGGCTATCTGGCCGGCGGACCTTCTTCCCGAGGTTGACGCCGACGCCTGCCGACTGACCTCCGACCTGCCGAGGTGCCTTGTCTGCGATGGCATCGCCAGACCCAATATCCTGATGTTCGGCGACTGGAACTGGGTGAAGCGCCGCGAGCTCACGCAGGCGAGGAACTACGCGAACTGGCGTGCCAAGGTGGAAAGCCTGGTCGTGATTGAGTTGGGAGCCGGGACCGACATCCCTTCGGTGCGGTCGTTCTGCGAGCGCCAGGGTGGCCCGATCATTCGGATCAATCCTCGAGAGCCGAGTGTCGGACGCCGTGCGGGGGTGGGTCTTCCGATGGGCGCGCTCAAGGCGCTGCGGGGGATTCGGGCGGCGCTGGTCAACGATTCTGAATGAGCAGTGTAATCCGAATCGACAATCAACCATCGGCGGTTGGCGTTAGACTTGCGCTCCCCCGCATCCACGACACTTCGCGCCCTTGACTGTCGCGACCGGCGCAGGTAGTGCTTCGATGCAGGACTCCTAGTCAGATCAGCGATTTTCTCGCTAAAAGAATTGGGGGCGAAATGGTTGATGGAGTCGAGATTGAACCCGGAGAGCTCGCATGGTCAAGCGCTCTCGCCGAGGTAGACGGACAAAATCGTCGTCCAGGCCTGTGGGCAAAGGCCTTCGCCGAGTCGATGGGTAACGAGAACGTCGCCAAGGCGATCTATCTACGAGAGCGTGCTCAACAGTTGGCGTCCGAAAGCGCCTCACCTGGCGGACAGACCGCCGCGACCCACGATGCATCCACGAGCAAGGCCGCCCTACGTCCAATCGAAGAGTCCAATTACCGTGGTCGCTCTCTCCAACCAAAAGTCCAGACGGATTGGGAACGCGCACGACTCCAAGACGCGCCGCAGTTAGAGAAGGACGAGTCGACTGATTTGGGTAGCATCATCGAGACGCGTCCAATCTCACGAATTGGATTCCTTCATGGAGCGATCGACATACTGCCCGCACTTCAATGCGCTCTTCTATTCGTGGGAATCGGGCTCGCAATTGCGATTCCATTGATTTCAGAGCGCGGTCCATGGGCACTATTTTTACTCATTTCGAGTGCGATTCTCGCGGCGGTCTTTGTTGTCGTGGTACTTCGGCCGAAGCGCGCCGAAGGCAACATCACGATCGCCTGGAAGCGATTTCTTGCTCGAATGATCGATTTGTCGCTTACAACGTGTCTCGGAGCGGGAATCGTTGTTGCGCTTGTTGATCCAGCGACGCCAATGGGTGCACTTCTCGCGTTTTGGCTTATCACGTTAGTGGCGTGGTTTGTACTCGAAGCGCTCGCCTCGTATCACCGCGGCCGCACGCTCGGCAAAGCCATATTGGGGCTGAGCTTGGAACCGATTCCAGGAAGGCGCTTGCCTGAGACCCTTGATCGTTCCATTTACGTGCTGGCTTACGGACTCGCCCTCGGCATACCGGCGGCTCTAGGCTTCGCAGCGACAATTCAATACAAACGCTTTCGTGAGACAGGCACCACGTCGTGGGATCAAGGACGATTCACTGTGTCGTCTGTCCCTGTCGGTGCTGGCATGATGGTGGTCGCGCTGCTTATTCTCGGGTTTCTCAGTGTACTTTCGAGTGCAATCTCGATCGCGATATGGAAGGACCTCAACGCAAAGAATGCCAAAGCTGCAATGATGACCAGGCCGTCGAACGAAATCCCCCCCCCAGCGCAAGCGGCCCAACCAAGTCGCGAGGCTGACGTATATTTGATCGTTGCCTCCGCCTATCCGAACTGGCGCGAAATTGTCAATTCTCGGGAATTCCGGTCTTGGCTCGAAACGATATCGTCGACTGATGCGCGCAAAATTCGCGAGACATGGGATCCAGATGTGGCGAAGGATGCGATTGCTCGCTTCCTGAAAACACAACCTGGCAAGCGCTTTGTCCTACCCGGAAGGGCCCCAACCCTTGAGGAGTTCTTGGCCAAAGCGAAGACGGAATTTCCCCGAAAGTCTCGCAGTGAAGTGGTCGAGCTCTTTCAGCGCGTGTACGGTGACGGTTCTCGCTAGTCGCTTATCGATGCGACCAGTTTCGAGGAGGTGCGGCCGGTGATCCCCGCGCCGTCGCTGCGATGTCGAGCGACCCGACGGTATATGCAAGGCTGCCGTCTTCCCAGCTACGAGACCGTCGACATCAACGGATGAACGTTGCCGAATACCTTACCGCGACCTTGCCGATCTTGAGAGGATCACACTCTGCAACTGCTGGTTTTGTCAGGTTCCGGTCTTTCCGGAAATACCCGCACGCGCAGGCCTGGCCATCGCCGCACGCTCCGTCAGCAGCCGCGCAACGGTCATCGAATGCGTCTCCCCGCGCTTGCGCACCGCAGCCATGGCAGCCAGTTCGTCCGGGCTGAGCTCGATATCCACACGGCGCCAGCCAGCCTCCCGACGGCGCGATCGAAAGGCAGCAAGGTGTGTGGCGGGCGCCTGAATCGTTGCCGTATCCATGTGTCCTATTCCTTTGCCGGTGATCCGGTTTTGAGGAGAACCAAGTACGCCTGTTCGGGCGTCAACTTGTGCGTCAGGGTCGCCTCTGACGCGATTGGCCCGCCACCTTTCCCGGTGTGCTCGATCGCCTGCAGCCTGGGATGGATGTAGGGCGCCGCATCCTTGGCCGCTGTCGAAGCTGCGACCAGCGCCTCCAGTCGCTTGTCCGTTCCAGGCCCCCACTTTTCCGCCTTTTCCACCAGCTCCCGCATCACTCGGAGCATGACTTCAAGAGGCGTGACGCCGGCAGCCGCAGCCTGGTCCGCGATCGCGCGGGTCTTCCTGGTGGCCGCACCCGTCTTGCGCCCAGCACCAGGCCGCGCGCCGCCGCGTCCGGGTCCAATGGCACCGGCTTTTGATTTCGTCGGCACCTTTGATTTTGTATGAATTTTTTCAGCCACTTGCATCACTTGGTCATTGGAGGTTGGCGAACGCGCCGCAGTTCGACCGAAACGTTGTGAGCGCCGAGACGAAACTGCATGTTTTCTGCCGGTATGAATATGCCGAGGTTTCTGGTCTTCTTTGGCCTTCGTGTTCTTCAGAACCGCCTTCTC
>JAYVST010000800.1:0-2027 GCA_043775255.1 Burkholderiales bacterium | reverse complement strand
CGGTGGTGAATCGCCCGAGGGTGAAGCGGATCGACGAATGCGCCAGCTCGTCGCTGCGCCCGAGCGCGCGCAACACGTACGACGGCTCCAGGCTGGCGGAGGTGCAGGCCGAACCACTCGACACCGCGATGTCCTTGAGCGCCATGATCAACGACTCGCCCTCGACGAAATTGAAGCTCATGTTGAGGTTATGCGGCACGCGTCGTTCGAGGTCGCCGTTGACATAAACCTCTTCCATCGCGGACAAGCCGGCCTGCAGGCGGTCGCGCAGCATGCGCACACGCTCGTTCTCGGTACCCATTTCCTCGCGCGCCAGACGGAACGATTCGCCCATGCCGACAATCTGGTGGGTCGGCAAAGTGCCGGAACGGATTCCGCGCTCTTGGCCGCCGCCGTGCATCTGCGCCTCCAGGCGCACGCGCGGCTTGCTCCGCACATACAGCGCGCCGATGCCCTTCGGACCATAGGTCTTGTGCGCGCACATCGACATCAGGTCGATCTTGAGGGTGGCCAGGTCGATGGCCACCTTGCCGGTGGCCTGTGCGGCATCGACATGGAAAATGATGCCGCGGGCGCGGCAGATTTCGCCAATCTCGGCGACCGGCTGGATCACGCCGATCTCGTTGTTGACGAACATCACCGAGACCAGCACCGTATCGGGACGGATCGCCGCCTTGAACTTTTCCAGATCGACCAGACCGTCGGGCTGCGGGTCGAGATAGGTCACCTCGAACCCCTGGCGCGCAAGCTCACGGCAGGTATCGAGCACTGCCTTGTGCTCGATGCTCATGGTGATGATGTGGCGGCCCTTCGACTTGTAGAACTGCGCCGCACCCTTGATGGCGAGGTTGTTCGATTCGGTGGCGCCGGAGGTCCAGACGATTTCCCGCGCGTGGGCGCCCACCAGTTGGGCGACGTTCTCGCGCGCTTCCTCGACCGCCGCCTCGGCCGTCCAGCCAAAACTATGCGAGCGTGATGCCGGATTGCCGTATTCCTCGGTGAGAAAAGTAAGCATCAGCCGGGCCACGCGCGGGTCTACCGGCGTAGTCGCCGCATAGTCGAGATAGATCGGACGTTTCATGCCCGCACCGTGCAAACGATCAGGCGGAAACCACCTAAACGATCAGACGGGAACTACCTGGCGCGGGTTCGGGCGCCGCCGCTCGACCACAACCGCCTGCACCGGTATGACACCGGCGGCGGCTTCGCGCTCGCGCTGCTGGCGCACCAGATCGGCCAGACTGACAGATTCAAGATAGGCCTGCATTTTCTGGTTCAAGGTAGCCCAGAGATCATGGGTCATGCACTGCCCCTTGCGCACGCCCTCGTCCGACAAGCCGCCGCCGATCCGCCCGGTTTCATGACAATCCTGGCGACCGCCACACATGGTGGCGTCGAGCGGTTCGTCGACGGCGGCGATCACGTCGGCCACCGACACCCGCTCAAGCACACGGGCCATGGTGTAGCCGCCACCGGGCCCGCGTACCGATTCGACAATGCCGTGCCGGCGCAGCTTGCCGAAAAGCTGCTCGAGATACGACAGCGAAATGCCCTGACGCCCGCTGATGGCCGCCAGCGTCACCGGCCCGTTGGTGTCGCGCAGCGCCAGATCGATCATCGCGGTGACGGCAAAACGTCCCTTGGTCGTCAGTCTCATGATTTGAACCTTTCGGTGGGTGCACCCGTTCGATGAGCCCGAAGAAAAAGCCAATCCCGAGCGAACGAATCAAGTGTACCAATTCCCGAACGATTTGATCAAGTAATCCGGATTGGATGTGTCCGGATTGGATGTCCAGCTTGGATCGACGCTGCGGATCTCTTGCATCGATCGACGCTGCGACAGTGCGCACATCGACGCGCGCAAACCTCACCGGACCAGCCCATCGCGCCCGTTTCGTCGCGCGGCGTGCCGCTTCGGCCCGCGACGCCTAGTGGTGTTCCATCAGGTTGCCGAAGCCCTCGACGCGGTCGTCGAGCCCAAGCGCGCGCAAGGCGTGCCAGTAGGTCGCGGTATTGATGGCAATGAC
>JAYVST010000799.1:0-7144 GCA_043775255.1 Burkholderiales bacterium | reverse complement strand
GGTGCGGCGAACGCGCGGCGCGATTCCTCATTGGTCATATTGGAAAGCGTGGCCATGGTTCGCAACTCCACCAAGTGAGTCGCCAATCATATGCTCGACATGGATCAAGAAGGGAGCTTGCCGATTTCCACGGGCCAATGTGTTTCGCGACCCACAGCGCGGTCACACGCACCGCGTGCAGGCCAGAACCCAAACCGGGATTTTACGTAGAAGTTACGTAAGTTCGCCGTTGCGGCGACTTATCGAATCATAACCTCTTGATTTATTTGGCGTCCCCACGGGGATTCGAACCCCGGTACTCACCGTGAAAGGGTGATGTCCTAGGCCTCTAGACGATGGGGACCCGGACTAACCGAACTGCAAGCGTTTTGGTGGAGGTAAGCGGGATCGAACCGCTGACCTCTTGCATGCCATGCAAGCGCTCTCCCAGCTGAGCTATACCCCCAACGCAGTCCGTTATTATAACCAGAAGCGCGCGCATCGTGCAAATTCGATCAGGCATTCGAAGGCATGTTTGTCGTCGTGCGCAACTGTATCGCCGATGCCGCGCAATTGCGTTTGCCGGTGTTGGTGCCGGTTGCGGGCATGCCGGACGCACCCCATGCCCGCGCCGACCTTCAGTCCCCTGTGGTCTTGGCGCCGGTTGACGGCATGCCGGACGCACCTTAGGATGGTTTGACAATCACAAGCCGGAAAACGGCCGGAAGGAGACCATGCTTCCGATCATGCAACCGACCATGCAACCGACAAACCATCCGACCATGCAACCCCGATTCGCGGCCTGCCTGACAGCCGCGCTCCTGCTTGGCGCGGCCACGCTTGCCGGCGCCCAACCCTATCCGGACCGGCCGGTGCGCCTGGTGGTGCCCTACCCGGCCGGCACGGCAACAGACATTTTCGCGCGCCAGATTTCGCCCAAGGTAGCCGAACTGCTCGGGCAGGTAATCGTGATCGAGAACCGCGGCGGCGGCGCGGCCATCGTCGGCACCGACGCAGTCGCAAAGTCGCTGCCGGACGGCTACACCTTCATGCTTGCCACCAGCCAGACCCATGCCGTCAACAAGAGCCTCTTTCCGCAGTTGCCGTATGACCCGGTGACCAGCTTCGCGCCGGTCGCGCGGCTGGCCACCCAGGTGATGGTGCTGGTGGTCAATGCGGCCGTGCCGGCGCGCACGGTGGCCGAACTGGTGGCGCATGCGAAGGCCAATCCGCGTGCGCTCAACTTCGCTTCCACCGGCAGCGGCACCTCGGCGCATTTGTCCGGCGCGCTGTTCAACAAGGAAGTCGGGCTCGACATCACCCACGTGCCCTACAAGAGCGCGGCGCAGGCGCTGGCCGACCTGGTGGGCGGGCAGGTGACGATGATGTTCTATCCCTACCTGGCGGTGCAGCCCTTCATGCAGGCCGGCCGCATCGTGCCGCTCGGCACCACCGGGCCGCAGCGCTCCAGCTATCTGCCGAACGTGCCGACGATGGCCGAAGCGGGTTATCCGAACATCGTGGTGACGGTGTGGTTCGCGGTGTACGCGCCGGCCGGCACGCCGCGCCGCATGGTCGACGTGATGGCCGCAGCGCTCGGCAAGACCGTGAGCGACCCGGACATCCGGCGCGCCTTCGCCGCGACCGGGACCGATGCCAGTTACATCGGACCGGACGAACTTGCCGCCTTTACCCGCTCTGAAATCGAGCGTTACAAGAAGATCGTAGAGGTGTCCGGTGCCAAGGCCGAATAAGCTGGGCAACAGTTGCGCCATCGTCGGCGTCGGCCGCGCGATGGTGCATCGCGACGAAGAGCGCAAGACCCCCTTGCAGCTGGGCGCGGTCGCTGCGGTAGCGGCGATGAAACAGGCCGGTATCAAGCGCGATCAGGTCGGCACCTTGTTCACCGGCCGCACGCCGCAGGCCTACATGGTCCTGCAGTACAACCAGGCCTTGATGAGCGAACTAAAGATCGGCCCGATGTTCGATACCGAGGTCAGCTCGCACGGCGGCGGTGCGCTGGGCACGCTGCAGCTGGCCGCTCTGGCGCTCGAAGCCGGGCTGGTCGATTACGCCCTGTGCGTGACCAACGAGGCCAGCGGCGTGTGGCTGAACCAGGTGAGTTCCAATGCCGGCTGGGAGGGCGATTTGCAGTTCGAGGCGCCCTACGGGGTCTCCACCCCGTCCCTGTACGCGCAATTCGCCTGCCGCTACATGCACGAGTACGGCATTACCCCCGCCATGAGTGCGCGCGTCGCGGTGGAAAACCGTCTGTGGGCGCTCGACCACCCGTACGCCGCGATGCGCGGCAAGGGTCCCATCACGGTTGCGGACGTGCTGGCTTCGCGCATGGTGGCTTCGCCCTTGCGCATGCTCGATTGCGCGGTCTGGTACCCGGGCGGCATCGCCACGGCAATGGTCCTGACGCGCGCCGACATCGCCCGCGCCCGTCATCGGGAGATAACCTGGCTGTCCGGCTTCGGCCAGTGCAACACGCATGAATGGGTGGGCGAGCGCATGGGCGGCTGGGGCTTCGCTCCGCTCGAGAAGGGGCCGAACATGGTGCGCACCGGGGCCATCGTCGCCGCGCAGCAGGCCTATGCGATGGCGGGCGTGCGGCCGGCCGACATCGACATCGCGCAAAGCTCGGCGCCGTTCTCGTTCGCCAACCTGCTCATGCTGGAGGAAATGGGGTTTTGCGCCATCGGCGAAGGCGGCGCCTTCGTCGAAGCCGGCGGCATCGACTACGACGGCGGCCTGCCCTTCAACACCATGGGCGGCTACCTGTCCTTCGGGCAGGTGGCGCAAGGCCTGTACAACCTGCAGGAAACGATCGACCAGATCCACGGCCGCGCCGAAGGCCGCCAGGTGCAGGGCGCGGAAGTAGGCATCGTGCACGGCCATGGCGGCCCGCTGGCCTGCCATTCGGTCGTGATTGTCTCCAAGGAGCCGACGACATGAGCGATTCGCAACTGGGCATCGACTGGTCCGAAGGCCAGCGCCTGATGGCCGGGCCCTACTTCCTCGGCCTGTATCAGCCCTCGCCCGAGACTACCGGATACTGGGAAGCGGTCAAGCGCCACGAACTGGTGCTCAAGTGGTGCCCGCATTGCGCGAAGCCGTTTCACCCCAAGCGCATCGTCTGCACCGATTGCGGCGCCGACGACCTCGCATGGAAAAAGGCGAGCGGCCGCGCCACGGTCTACAGCTTCAGCGAAGTGCATCGCGCGCCGGGCCCGCCCTTCACCGATGCGGCGCCCTACACGATCGGCCTGGTGTGCCTGGAGGAAGGCGTGCACATGCTCTCGCGCCTGTTCGCCGAACCGGGGCCGGTGGCCATCGATGCACCCGCCACGGTCGATTTCCGCACATTGGAAACCGGGCAGTTGCTGCCGGTATTCAAGGTCGGTGCTGCATGAGCCGTGGCGGACCGCTGGCCGGCATACGCGTGCTCGATGCCACGCGCGCCCTGGCCGGCCCGTTTTGCACCATGATCCTGGGCGACCTGGGCGCCGACGTCATCAAACTGGAAATGCCGGGCGCGGGCGATGAAACCCGTTATTGGGGCCCGCCCTTCGCCGCCGATGCCGGGCCCACGCTGATCGGCTACAACCGCAACAAGCGCTCGGTCGCGCTCGATCTGCACACTGCCGAAGGCCGCGCCACCTGCCTGGCGCTGGCGGGCAAATGCGACGTCTTCGTCGAGAATTTTCGCCCCGGCACCGTTAGTCGTTTCGGCATTGACTACGACGCGATGCGCGCGGTGCGCCCGGACATCGTCTATTGCTCCATCAGCGGATACGGCCAGACCGGCCCGATGGCCAGCCGGCCGGCGGTCGACCTGATGGTGCAGGCGGTGAGCGGCCTGATGGCCCAGACCGGCGACCCCGAGGGCCGACCGGTCAAGGCGGCCGCGCCGGTGGCCGACACCATGGGCGGCTTCTCGGCCACGCTCTCCATCATGGGCGCGCTGATGGAGCGCGGCAAGACCGGCGCCGGACGCTACCTCGACATCAGCATGCTCGACGGCATGGTGGCCCTGATGGGCCAGGCCATCGCCGCCTGGGGCATGGGCGGCAGCGCGCCGCGCCGCTGGGGCAACGGCCATCCGTTGATGGCGCCCTACGAGAGCTTTCGTACCGCCGACCGCGAGATCGTCATCGCCGTCACCAACGACAAGACCTGGACCAGTTTCTGCGCCCTGCCGGAATGCGCCGCCCTCGCCGCCGACGCGCGCTTCGCCACCCAGCCGCTGCGCACGCAACACCGCGCGACCCTGGTGCCGGCAGTCGACGCCATCCTCTCCACCCGGCCGGCCGACTACTGGCTGGCGGCCTTCGACCTGGCCGGTATTCCGGCGGAACCGATCAACACGCTGACGGAAATCGTCAATCATCCGCAGGTGGCGGAGCGCGACATGCTGATCGAAATCGAATACCCGGCAGGGTCGGGGCGCAGGATCAAGACCGCCGGCATGCCGTGGCGCGCGGTCGCGGCTGTCGGGCCGGTACGCAGCCCGCCGGGGCTGGGTCAGCATACCGACGAGGTCTTGCGCGAACTCGGCATCGCGCCGGCCTCGCGGTAGGCGCGGCGGTACCGCCACCAGCACATCATCCCGGACTGCCTTGCGTAGTCGCACGCCACCGGCACATCGTCCCGGACTGCCTTGCGCAGCGGCACGCCACCGACACATCGTCCCGGACTACCTTGCGCAGCGGCACGCCACCGGCGCATCGTCCCGGCCGGCCCTGCGCGGCAGTGCGCGCGGCCACACCGGGCAGGCGGCTTACGCGATGGTGTTCGAAACCTCGATCAGGTTATGGTCCGGATCGCGGAAATAGACCGACATGATCGACCCCAACGCGCCGCTGCGTTCGCCCGGCCCGACTTCGATGGCCACGCCGCAGGCGGCCAGATGCTTGACGACTTCCGCGATCGGCGTGCTGACGATGAAGCACAGGTCGGCCGAGCCCGGCATCGGGCATGCGGCATTAGGCTTGAATGGCGCTTGGGCCGGGTGCAGATTGATCTTCGACTGGCCGAACGCCATCGCTTTGCGGCCGGCGCCGAAACTCAGGGTGCGCATGCCCATCACCTTCTCGTAGAACGCGATAGTTGCGCCCATGTCGGCAACGGTGAGCACCAGGTGGTCGAGGCGTTCGACTTTCATTTTCTTCTCCCGTTTACAAGTATTTGCCCAGGCGCTCCTGCACCCGCTGGCGGCCGAACAATTCGAGCACCGCGTCGAGCGAAGGCGTCTGCGGCGTGCCGGCCACGATCACGCGCACCGGCATGGCCAGTTGCGGCATTTTCACGCCGAAGTGCGCGAGCGTCGCCTTGATCTCGACGCCGATCGCCGCCCTCTCCCAAACCGCGCCGACGAGCCGTTTGTGCAGGTCGGCAATCAGGGGCCGCGTCGCGGCGGTCACATGCACGGCAAGCAAATCCTCGGCAGGTCCGTGCTCTCGATAGAAAAGCATCGCGGCCTCGGCGATCTCGTGCAGGGTGTTGGCGCGATCCTTGACCAGAGCGATCACCGGCGCCAGCGCGGGGCCGCCGGCCACCACGCCGCCCTGCGCCCGGATCAACGGCTCGACCAGCGCGGCCAGCCGCGTGCTGTCGGCTTCCTTGATGTACTCGTGGTTGAGCCAGGTCAGCTTGGCCAGATCGAACTGCGCCGCCGAGCGGCTCACAGTATCGAGCTCGAACCACTCGATGAATTTTTCGCGCGGAAATTTTTCAGCATCGCCGTGGCTCCAGCCGAGCCGCGCCAGATAGTTGAACAAGGCCTCGGGCAGATAGCCGTCGACCGAATACTGCATCACGCTCACCGCGCCGTGGCGCTTGGACAGCTTTTCGCCGTCCGGCCCGAGGATAGTGGGCAGGTGTGCGAACTGCGGCACCGCGGCGTTGAGCGAGCGATAAATGTTGATCTGCCGCGGCGTGTTGTTCACATGGTCGTCGCCGCGCACGACGTGGGTGATCGCCATGTCGAGGTCATCGACCACCACCGCGAAATTGTAGGTAGGAACCAGGTCGGCGCGCGCGATCACGAGATCGTCGAGTTCGGTGTTCGAGATCGAAATCGGGCCCTTGACCAGGTCGTGCCAGGACACGTCGCCCTCGTCCGGATTGCGAAAGCGGATCACCGGCGTCACACCGGCAGGCGGCGTCTTGCCCTGTGCGTTTTCCGGGCGCCAGCGACCGTCATAGCGCGGCTTCAGATTGCTCGCCCGCTGCTGCTCGCGCAAGGCATCGAGTTCCTCGCGGCTGGCGTAGCAGCGGTACGCGCGGCCATCGGCCAGCATCTGCTCGATCACTTCGCGGTAGCGCTCCAGCCGTGCGGTCTGGCGGATCGGTCCTTCATCGTAGTCCAGCCCCAGCCAGGCCATGCTCTCGAGGATGACCTGCACCGCCTCTTCGGTGGAGCGTTCGAGATCGGTATCCTCGATGCGCAGCACGAATTTGCCGCCGTGGTGGCGCGCATAAGCCCAGGAAAAAAGCGCGGCGCGCGCGTTGCCGAGGTGGAGAAAACCGGTGGGACTGGGCGCGAAGCGCGTGCGGACCTGCGACATGAAACGGCGCCTGAAATGGAAGCGCGCGATTGTAGCCTTTCGCACTGCGCGAGGTGCGAAAACGGCGCCATGATTTGCTATACTTCGGCCCTCTCTCCGGGCGGTTAACTCAGCGGTAGAGTGCCACCTTCACACGGTGGAAGTCACTGGTTCGATCCCAGTACCGCCCACCAGAAACGCATTTCAAAAAGCATCGGGTCGCATCGAAATGTGCCCGCCATCCTTCTGGGACAGCGGGCTTTTTGTTGCCTGCCGCTTTTGCGCAGCTTGGTCGAATTCCTGCGCTCTCAGTTGGATAGCCGGCATGCCCAATGTTTCTTGGTCTGTCTTCTCGCCTGGTTGTAGGACTTGGCGCCGCGTGTCTTCCGTGCGACCATGGCCGCAGGCGGGCACAGTTGCAGCGCGACAAGGTCAGCCTGTGGCGCGCCGCCGTGGGCATCAACTTCGCCTGAACCAGACTGCGGCGCGGCCCGCGTGGCCGACCCCGCATTGTTGGAGTAGGAATGCCAGTCACCCAGCACCCCCTCCACAGATCCGTACGTGCGGAATTACCGCATACGGCTCCTGCCTTGGGTAGTGACGATCAGACG
>JAYVST010000798.1:0-8516 GCA_043775255.1 Burkholderiales bacterium | reverse complement strand
GGCGAGTACACCGCCGATGGCGGCAAAGGCGGCCTCCAGGCGCTGGACCAGCGCCAGTTCGCGCGCGCCTGCGAGGCCGAGTTCCGGCCGCTGGCGAATCTCGAGACGCTGGCCGAGGACATCGCCGAAGGCTGCTACACCGCCCGCACCAGGAACTGCCCGGTGATACTCAACATGCCGCAGGCGCTGTGGGAGGCCGAGCTGAAGTGGGGCTGGGACTATCATCCCTCGAAGCGATTCGTGCCGCCACAGGACTTCGCGCCGCCCGCCGCGCTGCTGTCTGGCCTGGTGGCCAAGCTGGCCCAGGCGCAGCGCCCGGTCATCGTGGCCGGCCGCGGCGCCGCGCTGGCGGACGCCCGGCAGGCCCTGGAGCGGCTCGGTGAGTGCACCGGCGCCCTGCTCGCGACCTCGCTGATCGCCAAGGGCTTCTTCGATGGTCACCCGTACGACGTCGGCATCGCCGGCTCCTTCAGCAGCGCCACCACCGAGAAGCTGTTGGCCGAGGCCGACCTGGTGATCGGCTTCGGCGCCTCGCTCAACTTTTTCACCACCGAAGGCGGCATGCTGTTCCCTGCGGCGGAAATCGTCCGTGTCGACATCAGGCCGACCGCGCCCAGCATCGGCTTCACTCCCGGGAACTGGCTGCAGGGCGATGCCCTGGCCACCGCCGAGGCTCTGGTGCAGGCGCTGGAAGCACGCAAGGTTCGCGGCGAGGGGTTCCGCACCGCCGCCACTCGCGATGCGCTGGCCAGCCCCGTCGAGCAGCCGGCCCGCGCCACCGACGGCCTCGACCCCCGTGAACTGATGCGTGTGCTCAGCCGTTGCCTGCCGGATCGCACGCAGGTCGTGTCGGGCGCCGGCCACTTCTGGTCCTGGCCGATCGCGCACCTGGCTTTGCCCCCCGGCGGCCGCTTCCAGCATACCGCCGCATTCGGCAGCATCGGGCTGGCCCTGCCGCACGGCATCGGCGCCGCGGTCGGCAACCCCGACCGGCCCACGCTGGTCATCGAGGGAGACGGCAGTCTGCTGCAGAGCATCCAGGAATTGCACGCCGCGGCGGAACAGCGCGTGCCGCTTGTCGTTCTGGTGATGAACGACTCGGGCTACGGGGCCGAGGTGCTGAAGATGGGCTGGAAGCAGCGTGATCCTCGCGATGCCCAATGGAAGTCGCCCGACTATGTGGCCGTCGCCCGTGGATTCGGTGGCGACGGGGTGCGAATCGCGAAGGAACAGGATCTCGCCGCTGCGATCGACTGCGGCATGAAATCCGGCGGTCCGTTCGTGATCGACGCGCCGATTTCGCCCACGCTGGTGAGCGACGCCTACTCGCGCATCTTCCAGGGCCAGCCCAACCGGATTCCGCTGCTGCGGCCAGCGCGCTGACTCCAGACCCGTAAATCATGCGCTTCGACAACCGCCTCGAGGTGGCCGGCACGCCGCAGGAGGTGATCGCGCTGTTCGCGGACCTGCCGCTGATGGCCAGCTTCCTGCCGGGCGCGAGCGTCGGCGAGCGCAACGCAGATGGCAGTTACCCGGCGACGCTCACGGTCGCATTCGGGCCCAAGAAGATCGCCTTCCGCGGCAACCTGACCAACCGGATCGATCGGGCCACGCTGGCCGGCACGCTAGTGGGGCATGCCAGCGCGGACCTGCGCGGGGCCAAGATGAGCGTGACCATGGACTACCGGCTGGCCTCGGCAGCGGCCGGCACCGAGGTGACGTTGGTGTCGGAGGCGGAACTGACGGGGATGCTGGCGGAGTTCGCGAAGACCGGCGGAGTGGTGGTCACGCAAGCGCTGCTGGCGGAATTCGCCGGGCGCTTCAGTGCCCATGTGCGCTCGCTGCAGCCGGTGGCGGCGGCAGCAGCAGGCGAGGCGGCTTCCGAGGCAGGCGAGGTTGCTGCGCCGGCGGGTGGGGCCTCGTCGACGCCGGCCGCGGCGCCGCAGGCGTTGTCGATGTTCGCGTTGCTGCTGCAGGTGATCAAATCGGTGCTGCGGTCCCTGTGGCCGCGGTCGCGGGGCTGAGCAGGCCTTTCCAGCCAGCCAGCCAGCCAGCCTGGCGGGCGCAGGCGCAGGCCGGAGGACGCAAGTCAGGACGTCAGCACTGCCCCGAGCGCAACACCCGCCCCGCCCGCTCGCCCGTGTACTCGCCGTTGCGGCAGATCACGCGACCGGCCACGATGGTGGCGGCCACCCCTTCCGCATCGGCCACCAGGCGCCGCGCGCCACCCGGCAGATCGTTCACGAAGCGCGGTGTCCTGGATTTCACGGTCGCCGGGTCGAACACCGCCAGGTCCGCCACCTTGCCCACGGCCAGCACGCCCCGCTCCCTCATGCCCAAGAGGCGGGCCGGCACCGAAGTCATCTTGCTCACGGCCTTTTCCAGCGTCAGTGTGCGGCGCTGCCGCACCCAGATGTCCAGCACGGCCGTCGCATAGCCGGCGTCGCACAGCATGTCGTTGTGCGCACCGCCGTCCGACAACCCGATCAGGACCCGGTCGTCCCGAACCAGCCGCTCCAACCCATCCTGGTCGTAGTTGGCGGCTGCGGCCTGGAACTGCGTTTCCAGGCGGTCCTCGATCGCCACGTCGAAGAACACGTCGACCGGCCGCCGTCCCTCGTCCTGTGCGATCGCCCCCACGGTGCGCCCCTGGTGCCGCGCCAGACGGGCGTTTGTCACCTGCAACACCAGCATGTTGGCGAGGAAGTGCGTGCGGTTGCGCGCGGCCATTTCGCCCAGCAAGGCATCGCGAAATGCCGGACTGGCATAAACCTCGAGCTGGCGTTCCAGTGGCTGGCCGATCGCTGCGCGCACGCTCGGGAACGTCGAGAGCAGCGACGGCGCGCGCAGGTCGCACTGGGCCACGATGGCGCGCGGCGAGGTCTGCGGCACAATCCGGCTCGCGAGGGCGCCAAGCGTCGCCAGCCGCGCGAAGGTCTGGTCGTGGAAGTCCGGCTCGCCTGGCCGCGCCAGCAGCGACAGGCAGGTGACCGGCTTGCCGCTCTCGCCGGCCAGCACGCCCAGCAAGGCCAGTTCCTGGTCGTTGACGAGATTCCAGCCGGCTGAATCGAGCGCAATGCCGATCAGGCCGCGGTCGAATTCACCCAGCACCCGGCTCATGCGCGCGAGTTCTTCGGGCGAGGCGTTGCGGCAGGCGACCGGGCTGCCGTCCGCCCCCACGTGCGACTGCGACAGGCTGGTGCTGAAGCCGAACGCGCCGTCATGCAGGGCGGCCCGGAACACCGCCGTCATCTGCGTGATCTCGCTGTCCGAGGCCGCCCGTTCGCGCGATGCGGCGCCCATCACATAGTGGCGCAGCGGCGTGTAGGCGAGCAGGCCACCTACGTTGATGCCCAGACCGCTGGCGTCGAGCGCGTCGAGGTACTCGCCCCAGGTCTCCCAGCGCCAGGCGATTCCCTGCCGCATCACGTCCAGCGAGATGCCCTCCACGCCGACTAAGTCCAGCATCACCTGCTCGCGCATCGACGCATGCACCGGAGCCACGCCGACGCCGCAGTTGCCGAACAGCACGGTGGTCACGCCGTGCAGCGGCGAGCAGGTGACCATCGGGTCCCAGGCGAGCTGCGCGTCGTAGTGCGTGTGCGGGTCGATGAAGCCGGGCGCCAGCGCGCGGCCTTCCGCGTCGATGCGCCGGTGGGTGGCTGCGCCTCCGAGCGCGCCGATGGCCGCGATGCGGCCGTCACGCACGGCCAGGGCGCCCATGGTCGAGGGCGCCCCCGTGCCGTCGCACAGGCGCGCATTGTCGATGACGAGATCATGCATGTGGTCCCCCTGCCGCCGCAGCGTGCCGGAACGGTGTACGCGGGCCGCGCGCCCGTCGTGCGGCCTCCAGCATGAAAACGCCCCGCAGCCGGCCCGCCGCCCCGCGCATGTGGTGTACGATCCGAGACGGCCATGTTACTTGTTTATCAACAAACAAGTCCATAGCCTGGGACTGGAATTATTGGAGAGACAAGGGATGAAACACTGGAAACTCTGGGGGCGCCCGGCCCTGCCGGCCCTGCTGGCGCTGTCATGCACCATGGGCGGCGCGCAGGAATTCCCGTCGCGCCCCGTAAAGCTGATCCTGCCGTCCAGCCCGGGCAACGTGGCCGACCTGGCGGCGCGCACCCTGGTAACGCCGATGGCGGCCGCGCTCGGCCAGCCGGTGGTGGTGGAGAACATCGCAGGCGCCGGCGGCATCACCGGCACTGAACGCCTGGTGCACGCGCCCAGGGACGGTCACACGCTTGGCCTCATCTCCAACAACCATGTGATCAACCCGAGCGTGATCAAAGCCATCCCGTTCGACAGCGTGAAGGACGTGTCGGTGATCACGGTGCTGGGAACCACACCCCTGGTACTGGTGGCGCACCCGTCGGTGGCGGCGCGCGATGTCCGCGAACTGCTGGCCCTGGCTCGGGCCAGCCCGGGCAAGCTGAACTACGGCTCGTCCGGCAACGGCACCGTGCTGCATCTGGCCGGCGTGCTGCTGGTGGGCGAGACCGGCGTGAACCTTCAGCACGTGCCGTACAAGGGGTTCGCGGGCATGCTCAACGACCTGCTCGGCGGCCAGATCCAGCTGGGCTTCGCCGGGCTGTCGACCGTGGCGCCGCACATCAAGGCCGGCAAGCTGCGCGCGCTTGCGCTGTCGACGCAGGTGCGCAGCCCCGCGCTGCCGGACGTACCGCCCCTGGCCGAAGCGGGCGTCCCCGGCTACAGCTTCGACGCCTGGATGGCGCTGGTGGCGCCGGCCGGTCTGCCGCAGCCGGTTCTGGACCGTCTCAACCAGGCGGCCCGCACGGCACTGGCGGCGCCCGAGGTGAAGGCGGTGTTCCAGGCGCAGGGAATCACGGCGGTCGGCAGTGCGGCCGATCCGGCCTCGGCGTTCCTGCAGGCGGAACTCGAGAAGCACACCCGACTGGTCAGGGCATCGGGAGCGAAGATCGACTGAGGCCGGCGGCGCGCGGCAAGGCCGCGTTCATAAACTACTTGCTTGCTCATCAGCAAGTAACATAAACTGCGTCCGATCATGCCGCGCTGCGGCCGCACCACTCACTGGATGCACCACTCTTTCCATCTCCCATGAAATCCATCGATCGCCGCACGCTGCTCGGCGCGGGCCTCGCCAGCCTGGCCCTGCCGCTGTTCGCGCAGGCCGACTGGCCCTCGCGGCAGCTGACACTGGTCGTCGGCTTCCCGCCCGGCGGCCCGAACGACCTGGTGGCCCGCCAGCTCGCCCTGCGGCTTTCCGAGCAGCTCAAGCAGCAGGTGTTAGTCGAGAACAAGCCCGGCGCCAATGGCAACATCGCCGCCGCCCACGTGGCACGCTCGCAGGCCGACGGCTACACCCTGCTCTACAACAGCTCGTCACTGGCGCTCAGCGCGGTGCTCTACCCGAAGAAGATGGTGGAACCGCTGGCCGACCTCACGCCCGTCACCGCCACCGCAACGCTGCCGCTGGTCTGCGTGGTCGCACCTGACTTCCCGGCCGCCAACTACCAGGACTGGGTCGCGCGTACGCGCGCCAATCCCGGCAAGTTCAATTACGGCAGCCCCGGCGCCGGCAATCTCGCGCACCTGGTTCCCGCCATGATCCTGAAGGCGAACGGCCTGAACGCCGTCCATGTCCCCTACAAAGGCAGCAGCGAGGCGCTGCAGGGGCTGATCGCCGGCGCCATCCAGTTCCAGTTCGACTCCGTCAACTCGCCGCTCGGGCTGATCCGGTCTGGCCGGGTGAAGCCCCTCTTCGTCACGTCGCTGCAGCGCTCGCCGGCCCTGACCAATGTACCCACCATGGCGGAAAGCGGCGCCGCCAGTTTCGACATGGGTGCGTGGCAAGGCGTGATGGCGCCTGCGGGCACACCGCCCGCGCTGGTGCAGCGACTGGCCGACGAGATCGGCAGGGCTGCCAACCACGTGGATACCCGGCGTGCGTTGAGCGAGCAGGGTGCGATCGTGATCGCGGGAACGCCGCAACGCTACGCCGCCTTCATCGCCGAACAGATCGACATCTACCGCAAGGCGGTCGAAGCCGCCGGCGTCAAGCTCGACAGCTGACCATGAGAGACCTCGGACGCCTCACCGGTGGCCTGTTCTTCGAAGAGCTTACGCCCGGCACGCAATGGCACACCGCCGGCCGCACGATCTTCGAGGCCGACCTCGCCGGCTACGTGAACCTGACCTGGTTCACGGAAGAACTGTTCACAAACCTGCACGACCGCGAGGGTTTCGCGATACAGGGACGACCCGTGCCCGCCGTCATGGTCATGGCTCTCGCCGAAGGCCTGGTGCTGCCGTCCATGGATCGCACCGGCCTGGCCTTCCTGAACGTCGAGATGGATGTGAAGGGGCCGGTCCAGGTCGGCGACACCCTCCGCGTGCATTGCGAAGTGATCGAGGCACGACCGACGAAGGCCGGGGACCGCGGCCTGGTGCGCACCCGCAACTCCGTCACCAACCAGCAGGGGCTGGTGGCGCTGGTGTACCAGCCCCTGCGTCTGATCAAGAGGAAACCGTCATGAACTCCGAGACCTATGAAAAAGGCATGAAGGTGCGCCGCGAGATGCTCGGCGACGCCTACGTCGACAGCGCGACACAGAACGCCGACCAGTACACGCGCCCGTTCCAGGACCTCGCCGTCGAATACTGCTTCGGCAGCATCTGGGCACGCGAGCAATTGCCGCGCCGCACTCGCAGTCTGGTCAACGTCGGGATGCTGGTCGCCCTCAACAAGCCCCACGAACTGGAGATCCACGTCGGCATGGCGCTGCGCAACGGCTGCACCAAGGAGGAAATCTCCGAGGTGCTGCTGCAGGCCACCGTGTACTGCGGCATGCCCGCCGGCAGCGCGGCCTACCGCATCGCACGCAAGGTGTTTTCCGAGCACCCGGACGCGAAGTAGGCGAAGACCGCAACCGGGAAGAGAGCCCACCCATGGAACAGATCCGGATGGTCATCAATGGCGAATCCACCGTATCCATGTCGGGCCGCTGGATGGACAGCGAGAACCCGTTCAGTGGCGACGTGTGGGCGCAGGATTCCGGCGTCGGTCGCGAGAACGGGATCGACGCCGTGAAGGAGTATCCGCAGGTCAAGAGTATCCGGGTGAACACCGGCGCACCGATTCCCAATCCTTACGCGCCGCGTTGAGCGCACCTTCCGAGAGACCCTCCATGCCCACCACACCTTCGACTTCGCGCCGCGTCCTCGTGAGCGCCCCCAGGGCCGGGCTGCGCCTGGCCCGCCCCCCGAGGGGGACAAGAAAACTCGGGGCGGCCCTTCGTTTTCTTGAGCGCGCGCTATGTTGCGTCGCCGGCCTGGTCGCTTGCGCCGGCCCGGCGACTGCACAGACCTATCCCGGCAAGGCGATTCGCATCCTCGTTCCCACCGGTACCGGCACCGTGAGCGATATGGTGGGTCGGCTGCTGGCCACGCACATGGCCAAGTCGCTGGGTCAGAGTATCGTGGTGGAGAACTTGCCCGCGGCCGGCGGCGTGACCGGAACGCAGCAACTGGTGCGCGCGCCCAAGGACGGCTACACGTTGGCGGTACTGAACAACAACCATGTGATCAATCCAAGCGTCTACAAGGACATTCCGTTCGACAGCCTCAAGGACATCCTGCCGATCAGCACCATTGGCAGCACCGCGCTGGTACTGGCCTCCAACCCCAACGTGCCGGCCAAGGACCTGAAGGAACTCCTGGCGCTCGCGCGCGGCAAGCCGGGCGGCCTCACCTACGGTTCCGCCGGCAACGGCACCGTCCTGCACCTGGCGGGCGTGTTGCTGACCAGCGAAGGCCAGGTGGACATCAGGCACGTGCCGTACAAGGCCAGCAGCCAGATGATGACCGACGCCATCAGCGGCCAGATCGACATGGTGTTCCTCGGCATCGCCTCCGCCGCGGCGCAAATCGAAGGCGGCAAGCTGCGCGCGATCGGTGTCACGACCAGGCAGCGTTCGGCTCTGCTGCCCAACGTTCCGACGCTGGCCGAGCAAGGCCTTGTCAACTACAACTTCGACGGCTGGATGGCGCTCGCCGGCCCGGCGGGAATGCCGCGTTCGGTAGTGGACAAACTCAATGCGGAACTCAAGGCCGCGCTGGCCCAGCCGCAGGTGCAGGAATCGATGGCGAAAATGGCCGTGACGATCTCCACCAGCACGCCCGAGCAGGCCGACCAGTTCTTCCAGGCCCAACTGGAGAAGCACATGAGTCTGGCCAGGCGCGGCGGCGCCACATTGGATTGAGACGATCACCGTGAGCCAAGGGATCGGATTTGTCGGACTGGGCCAGATGGGCCTGCCCATCGCAACGCGACTGCTGGCCGCAGGGCATCGCGTGGTCGCTTTCGACCGCCGGCCGGACCCACGGGCCGCCTTTGAAGCGGCCGGTGGTGAATGGGCCGACGACCCACGTTCGGTCGGCAACCGCTGCGACGTGGTGATGATGAGCCTGCCGACGCCGCAGGTGGTCGAGGCGGTGGCGCTGGGCGCCGACGGCTTGGTGCACGGCAG
>JAYVST010000797.1:0-2229 GCA_043775255.1 Burkholderiales bacterium | reverse complement strand
TGTATCGGCTCGGATGAGGCCAATCGCTACCAGTCAGCCCGCTATCCCATCCGACGTCGATGCCGACTAAACCAGCACAACCTTCAACCCGGCCTTTTTGGCTGCTTCGGCCTGCCGCTTGTCGCCGGTGACAAACGCCTCAGCCTTGAGCGCAGCCGCGCTGCCGATATGAATGGCATCCATCGCACGTAGCGGGCTGCCTTCCAGGCTGGCCAGGGTTTCCGCCATGACTAATGGCGTCAGGTCGCAGATCGCGATGTCGGCAATGTCCGCCATCAGCAGGCCCTTGAGTTGCCGGTACTGGGAATCGCTCAGATGCCCTTCACGCTGCAACCGACAGAATGCGGAAACGAATTCGGGCAGTGCAATGCCAGAGAGCACGATCTCGGTGGCCTTGTCGCACCACTCGATGACAGCGTCCGACCCCGCCTCGCCCAAGTAGCGCTTGGCGAACGCGGACGAATCGAAGAACACGCGCATCAGTTGCCTGATTCGCGGTCTTCGAGAATCACGCGGCTGATGGAGACGCCATCAAGGACCAAGGGCTGCACAGTGCGCCGCTTCCAGGAAGGCAGGTCTGCGGCAACGGGAACAATGTCCGCAATCGGCTTGCCATTGCGCAGAACGCGAATGGTCTCGCCGGATTCGACCAGATCGAAATAGTGCTTGGCCTGGTTGCGAACGTCAGTGAAAGAGGCTTGCTTCATGACCACCTCGCAATGTACAGATTGATGTGATTATATCTGTACATATTTCAAGTCTGCAGTGCCATGGAGCCCCGCCTCCACTTATTCAACCCTTGGCGGCAATGCCCAACTATTGACCGATCCTCCCATTTTGGGAGATACTGGGGCGAATGAGGGTCATCGCCAAACGTAGCCCGCAGAGGTTTTGGGAACAGCCCGGTTGCGCCGATGCACGCGGCCCGCTGCATAGCTGGTACGAAGAGGCACTCAAGGCGAATTGGCGATCACCGCAGGACATCAAGAACCTGTACGCCAGTGCCAGCATCTGCGGCAACAACCGCGTGGTGTTCAACGTGGGCGGCAACAAGTATCGCCTGGTGGTTGAAGTGCAATACCGCGCGGGCATCGTGTGGGTGAAGTTCGTTGGCACCCATGCTCAATATGACCGCATCGACGTGGAGAACGTGAATGACTATTAAGCCGATCCGAAACGACGACGACCTGACCGCGGTGTTCCGTCGCCTGGAAGCCATATTCCAGTCCGCAGAGCAAACGCCTGAAGCCGACGAGCGCGACGTGCTGGTGACGCTGGTGGAAGCCTACGAGAGCAAGCACTACGACTTCGGCCCGGCCGATCCGGTCGAAGCCATCAAGTTCCGGATGGAGCAGCAAGGCCTTACCGCGCGCGACCTGGAACGCTTCATCGGGCCAAGCGGCCGGGTCTCGGAAGTGCTCAACCGCAAGCGGCCGCTTAGCCTGGCCATGATCAAGCGGCTGCACGACGGCCTCAAGATTCCCTACGAGAGCCTGCTGGCTGAAGCCGGCTGAGCCCCGCCTCAACCAAACCCGTACAACACCGCCGGATTCTCCACCAGAATCTGCCAGCGCAAACCTTCCGCCGGCACCCACTGCGCAAACGCGTCGAGGAGGTCGCCGTCGTTCTGCATTTCGTCGTGCTGGTTGGTGTGCGGCCAGTCGCTGTCCCACAACACCCGGTCCGGCCCCGCATCCACCACGCCGCGCACCAGCGGCCGCATGTAGGCCGACGGGTAGTCCTGGGCGGACATGCGGTGCTGCCCGGAGACCTTCACCCAGGTGTTGCCGCACTCCAGCAGGCGCAGCAGGGTCTGCAATCCGCCCGAACTCGTGCCCTATTCCAGCAGCACCCGCGCGATGTGGTCGATGACCAGCGGGCAGCCGGTAGCGATGAGCGGCGGCGCCAGCGCGGTGAGCTCATCCGCCCGGTTCACATGCACCACCACATGCCAACCCGGCGCGCGCACCTTGCCGGCGATGGTTTCCAGATGCTCGAACCCCGGCGTGCCCTTGACCACCGTTGACAACCGCGTGCCGCGAAAGCCCTGCGCATGCAGCGCGCGGATCTCCGCTTCCGCCGTGTCCGGCCCGATGACCGCCATCCCGCGCAACCGTGCCGGCGCCGACGACACCGCCCTGGCCACGGCGCGGTTGTCCGGGCCATGCACCGAGCCCTGCACCAGCACGGCCCGCTCGATGCCGATGGTGTCGAGCATGCGCAAGTAGG
>JAYVST010000796.1:0-4696 GCA_043775255.1 Burkholderiales bacterium | reverse complement strand
CGCGAACGCCTGGCCGCGCTTGGCACCGAACCGGTCGGCGGCAGCGCGGAGGCGCTGTCCGGCACCATCAACCGCGAGCTGCAGAAATGGGCGCAGTTGGTCAAGGCGCGCAACCTGAAGTTCGACTGACCTCACGGCCTGCACGCGCACTACAATGGAGTTTGAATCGATGCTGGCTCCCAGGCATCGGCCCGCCACGACAACAACACCTAGCAACAACACCAAGCGCATGCCGCATGCGCCGCCGGAGCAGCAATGTCTTTCGCAGTGGCAGCCCCTCTGAATTCCGGCGCGAGCACGCGCATCGCCGCCGATGTCGGCGGCACCTTCACCGACGTCGCGATCTTCGATGAGGCCCGAGGCGGCATCCGCCTGGGCAAGACGCTCACCACCCCGGCCAGGCTGGTGGACGGCATCAGCGACGGCGTGCGCAAGTCCGGCGGCGCGTTCGGCGCGGCCAACCTGTTCCTGCACGGCACCACGGTGGTGATCAACACGCTCCTGGAGCGTACCGGTGCGCGCACCGCCCTGGTGACCACGCGCGGCTTTCGCGACATCTACGAGATCGGCCGCATCAACCGGCCGGAAGCCTACAACCTGTTTTTTCGCAAGCACCGCCCGCTCATCGAGCGCGCGCTGCGCTTCGAGGTCGATGAGCGCATCATGAGTTCCGGCGTGGTGCGCACCGCGCTGGTCGAAGCCGAGCTTGAACGCGTCGCCGCCCTGATCGAGGCCGAAAAGGTCGAGGCGCTGGCGATCCTTTTCCTGCATTCCTACTGCAATCCTGCGCACGAGATCGCCGCCCGCGACTATTTCGTGCGGCGCTTTCCCGACCTCTACATCACCGCGTCGCACGAGCTCTCGCAGGAATACCGCGAGTTCGAGCGCACCTCGACGGTTGCCGCCAATGCCTACGTCGGCCCGCGCGTGCGCACCTATCTGGGCGAGGTAGTGCAGCACCTGGAGGCACAGAAGTTCCCCGGCAGCTTTCTCATTGTGCAGTCCACCGGCGGCCTCTACGATGTCAGCCGCGCGCAGCGCGAGAGCATCCGCATGCTTGAATCGGGCCCGGCCGCCGGCGTCATCGGCACACGCGAACTGTGCCGCGCCATCGGCTTGAAAAACGCGATCGCCTTCGACATGGGTGGCACCACCGCGAAGGCCGGCGTGATCCTCGGCGGCGAAGTGTTGATGACATCGAACTCGATGATCGGCGGCTACAACGAAGGCCTGCCGGTGCAGATTCCGATGATCGACATCCAGGAAGTCGGCACCGGCGGCGGCAGCATCGCCCGCCTCGGCCCCGGCGGGTCGTTGCGGGTCGGGCCGCAGAGCGCGGGCGCAGCGCCGGGGCCGGTCTGTTATGCCTTAGGCGGCGCGGAGCCGACCGTGACCGATGTCAATCTGGTATTGGGCCGGCTCGCGGCGGACCGTTTTCTCGGCGGCGACATGCGCTTGGATGGGGACGCTGCGCGCGCGGCACTCAAGTCGAAACTGGCCGACCCGCTCGGCCTGACTCTCGAAGAGGCGGCCGGCGGCGTGATCCGCATCGCCGCGGCCAGCATGTCCAATGTGGTCAAGCGGGTGACCACCGAGCGCGGTCTGGACGCGCGCGACTTTCCGCTGGTCGCCTTCGGCGGCGCCGGGCCGCTGCATGCCGTGCTGGTGGCGCGCGAACTGCAGATCGGCCGGGTGATCATTCCCAATGCCCCGGGCCATTTTTCCGCATTCGGCATGCTGGTCGCCGATTTGCGCCGCGACTATGTGAAGACCCTGTTCATGCCGCTGGCGGACTTAGACTTCGCGCGCATCGAGCCGATTTTTCGCGCCATGGAAGACGAAGGCGAAACCGACGTGCGGCGCGCCTCGCCGAGCGTCGGCGCGCTCAGGCGCGAACGCGCGCTCGACATGCGCTATGTCGGGCAGGAGCATGCGGTCACCGTCGATGTGCCGCTGGCGGCCTTCGAGAACCGCGACGTGGGCGCCGTCAAGCGCGCCTTCGACGCCGTCCACGCCCTGCGCTACGGCTATTGCTCGGAGACCGAACCAGCGGAGATCGTGAGCATTCGCACCTCGGTGTCCGGGCACATGCCCAAGCCTGTGCAAAGGACCATCGCCAAAGGCGGTGCGGAACCGGCAGAGGCGCCCATGCTGCGCCCTGCCTGGTTTGCCGCCACCACCGGCTGGTGCGAAACACCGGTGTATGCGCGCGAAGGGCTACTGGCAGGGAACGAGATCGCGGGGCCGGCGTTGATCGAGGAATATGCCTCGACCACGGTGATTCTGCCGGGCGACCGCATGCGGGTCGATCAGCAGGGCAATCTGGTGATCGAGGTGGGCAATGACTTCGAATGAGGGCATGATGACGCGCAAGGTCGATCCGGTATTGACCGAGATTATCCGCAACGGCATGTTCGCGGCGACCGAGGAAATGAAATCGAACCTCATGCGCACTGCCTACAACATGATCATCTACGAGGCGCTCGACTTCACCGTCGGCCTCTTCGATCGCGCCGGCAACACGGTGTCGATCGGCATCGGCCTGCCGATGTTCATCCGCGGCATGAGCGATACCGTCAAGCGCATGATCGAGCAGCTGGGCCATGCCGGCATCGAACCCGGCGACGTTCTGCTGACCAACGACGCCTACCTCACCGGCAGCCACCTGAACCACATGACCTTCGTGGTGCCGGTGTTTCTTGAAGGCCGCATCGTCGGTTTTTCGGCCTGCATGGCGCACTGGATCGACATCGGCGGCACACTCGGCGGCATGACCCTCGACATTTTTTCCGAAGGTCTGCAGATGCCGATCGTCAAGGCCTGGCGCGCGGGTGTCGAGAACGACGACGTCATGCGCATCATCGCCATGAACGTGCGCATCCCGGAACGCGCGATGGGCGACCTGCGCGCGCAGATCGCGGCGGTCAATACCGGCGAGCGGCGCTTCCAGGAAATGTTGCGCAAGTACGGCGGCGCCGCGGTGCTGGGCGCGGTCGAAACCATTTTCGACCAGAGTGAAGCGGCCGCGCGCGAGGCGGTGCGGGCGATTCCGGACGGCGAGTATGCGGCCGAATCGTTCATGGATGACGACGGCGTCGAGATCGGCAAGCGGGTGCCGATCAAGGTCAAGGTGATCGTCGCCGGCGACGCGATGACGATCGACCTGTCGCATGTGAGCGATCAGGTACGCGGCTTCTACAACTCCGGCGAGGCCGCCGGCATCGCCTGCGCGCAGGTCGCCTTCAAGTGCCTGACCGCCGCCGCCGAACTGCCGATCAACGACGGCTGCTTTCGCCCGCTCACCGTCATCCTGCCCGAAGGCAAGGTGATCAACGCGCGCCGCCCGGCGCCGATGCGCTGGTGGATGACCTTCCCGATGACGGTGGTCGACACTGTCTTCAAGGCGCTGGCGCCGGCGATTCCCACCAAGGTGATCGCCGGCCACCATGCGGACCTGGTGATCGGCCTGGTGCACGGCCGCAATCCACACGACAACAAGCTGTTCCTCTACCTGGGCGGACTTATCGGCGGCGGCTGGGGCGCCAAGTTCAACGAAGACGGCATGTGTGCGACCGTCGCCATCAATGACGGCGACACCCACAACGGTCCTTCCGAGCAGGTCGAGGCCAAGTACCCGCTGTTAGTCGAGCGCTATGCCCTGCGCCAGGATTCGGGCGGGGCCGGCAGGCACCGCGGCGGGCTGGGCGTCGAGCAAGTGGTGCGGGTGCTCTCGGACATCGTGTTCGACACCCAGATCGAGCGGGTCGAATGCCGGCCCTGGGGGCTGGCGGGCGGTCTGTCGGCACTGGGCAACGAAGTGGCGCTCACCCGCAAAGGGAAGGATGAAACCGTGTATTCGACCGGCAAGTTGTTCTCACAGTTGTTGCGGCCGGACGACGTCTGGACGCTGCGCTCGGGCGGCGGCGGCGGCTTCGGCAATCCGCTCGACCGCAAGCTGGCCGATATCGAGGACGATGTGCAGAACGGCTATGTCTCGCTTGCTGCGGCGCGCGAGAACTACGGCGCCGTGCTCGATTCTGCTACCCTGCGCGCCGATGCCGACGCTTCGCACCGATTGCGCGCTTCGATGCGCGCCGCAGGACTGCCAAAGGATCAGCCGCTCACCAGCGTGGCGCGTGGCGACGCGGTGAAACCGCCGCCGCGCCTGCGCCTGTTGCCGCACAAGGCGCGCGTAATGACCGAAGAAACGCGCGAAGCGGGCTTGCTGGCGGTACGCTGTTGCAGTTGATCAACGCTTTTTAAGTCAACCCATCGTTTAGCCCAAAGGAGCCTCTCATGCCACGCCACACTGGATTCGTTCCCCACGGTGTCATTCCCGCAGTGCTGCTGCCGTTCCATGAGGACTTTTCGATCGATGAGGAAAGCTTCCGCGCCCACCTGCGCGACGTAACTTCGGTCGCGGGCATCAGCGCCATCACCATCAATGCCCATTCGACCGAAGCCGCGTCCTGCACTTTCGAGGAGCAGAAACGCGTGCTGGCCATCACCGAGGACGAAGTCGGTGCGCGCATGCCGATCGTGCACGGCATTTACGCCGATGGCAGCCTCGAAGCACAGCGCCTGGCGAAGATGGCCACCGAAGGCGGCGCCTCGGCGCTGCTGGTGTTCCCCTCCGCCATCTACACCATGGGCCAGCGCCCGGAAATGGCGATCGAGCACTTCAAGCGTATCGCCC
>JAYVST010000795.1:0-2706 GCA_043775255.1 Burkholderiales bacterium | reverse complement strand
GCCAGTGTTTCAACCATGAATGCATGTGCAGTCAGGCCGCGCTTGACCGCCAGTGCGTTGATGCTCTTCTTGAGGGCGGCGGGGAGCTTCAGGCTGGTCGGAAGCGTTGCTGCCGCTCTTGTGGGCGCGCTGTGGAGGCTGCGGCCAGCGCTGGAAACGCGGCGCGTAGCAGAACGGGTCAGGGGCATCACAGGTATTCCGGAAAGTTGGAGGTAGTGAAATCATACTACCTTTGCTCACACTGCCAATTTTCCCCACGCGGTGCGTGACACGGACAAGCTCAGGCTCCAGACGCAAAACACCCATCTTTCTTCATCCCTTCAACACGCATGAACACCTAACCGACTCGGCGCCGCGCACCCCGAGATTGGCCGACAATGCAACGCTACGCAACCGTTTGAGACCACCGCTTGACTCTTCCCGCCTGGACCTGGATCGCGCTTGTTGTCATCGGCGCGGCGGCGCAAACCTTGCGCAACGCGGCGCAGCGACGCGTTTCCGGCACGCAGGGGCCACTGCCGGCCACGCTGGTGCGCTTTGTCTATGGCCTGCCGTTCGCCTGCCTATGGCTGTGGGCGGTGATCTTTTTTTTCGGCGCCATGCCGGACTTCAACTGGCGCTTCTGGGGCTGGAACGCATTGGGCGCGGTGGGGCAGTTGTTTGGTACAGCGTTCCTCCTGCTGGCGATGACGCAGCGAAATTTCGTGGTGAGCGTGGTTTATTCGAAGACAGAGGTGGTGCAACTGGCGCTGTTTTCCTGGCTGGTGCTAGGCGATGCGCTGCCGCCGCTTTCAATGGTCGCGGTGGTGATTGCCACGGCGGGGGTGGTCATGCTTTCGGCCGACGCGAAGAAACTCGCAAACGTGTCGCTGCTGGCGTCGCTGCGGACGCCGGCTGCGCTGTATGGCTTTGCGTCTGGGACGGCGTTCGCGATTTCGATTCTCGGCTATCGCGGCGCGGCGCTGGCGATTCCGGAGACGCCGGCATTTGTTGCCGGAGCGTTCGGCCTGGTGTGCGCGCAGACGCTGCAAACCGTATTGCTGGGCACCTGGCTTTGGTTCAGGCAGCCGGGATCGTTACGCGCACTGGCGGGGGAATGGCGCGTCTCGCTTGCGGCGGGCCTGCTCGGCACGATCGCTTCGGTCGGCTGGTTCACTGCGGTGGCGTTGCATTCTGCCGCAGAGGTGCGCGCCCTCGGGCTCATCGAGATCCTGTTCAGCTACGCGGTATCGCGCAAACTTCTCAAGGAAAAGGTCTCGGTCGCAGAGATCGTCGGCGGCATTCTGATCATGGTGGGGGTGGTGCTGATCTGCCTGCGGGTGATGGTGTCAGTTCAGTGATAGTCGTCTTCGCGCTGATGCCGAATCGCAAGTATGGTCACAGTTGACAAGTCCGCAACAGCTGCAACTCCCCAACCCGGCCCTTGCAATGCGCCCGGCGGACAGTCTCAGGGTGAGTGAAGAGCCACTTTCATCACCGTCACTTTGGGAACGCGGCTAGCGCTTGTGCAAACGCGCCCGGAACCCTTCCGGCAACATCGACAAGGCATTGCGCTCGCGCACCGGTTCGTCACCTACGCGCTCGATGCGGAAGTTCTTCATCAGCATGGCGGTGACCATGCGGATTTCCAGCAGCGCCAGGTAGCGGCCAGGGCAGAAGCGCGGGCCGCCGCCGAAGGGCATGAGAACGCGGCGGGCCGAGCTTTCGCGTTCGGTGCCGCGCGCGTCGCCCAGCCAGCGCTCGGGGCGGAAGGCGAGCGGGTCAGGAAACAAGGCCGGGTTCAGGCCGGCCGGGCGCATCAGGGTGGCCACCGGCGTGCGTGCGCGCAGTTCGATGCCGCACACGGTGACAGGCTCGTTGGATTCATGCGAGAGCAGCGGCGCCACCGGCTTCAGGCGCATGGCCTCGCGCGTGGCGGCGCCTAAGTATTCGAGCGCTTCGACCCGCTCGAAATCGTCGATCACCTGCGTCGTGCCCAGCACGGCGTCGGCTTCGGCCTGCGCGGCGGCCTGGGCGTGCGGTTCGTCGGCCAGAAAGCAGGCGAGCCAGGCCAGGGTATTGGCGGTGGTGTCCTCGCCGGCCAAGAGCGCAGTGAATACATTGCCGCTGACATCGGCTTCGGTGAAGCCTGAATCCGGCGCGTCGCGCGCGGCCAAGAGCGCCTCGATCAGATTGCCGGGGTGGCCGCGCAGCGCGGGGTCGGCGTCCATGCGCTCGCGCGACTGCGCGATGAAACCGTCGATCGCGCGCTGCACCTCGGCCAAGTCGCGTTCGAGCGCTCGGTCAGCGGGCAGCTTGACATGGCGCCACCAGGGAAAAATCGCGCTCATGCGCCGGTTGATGGCGGGAAAGACCTTGTCTAAGTGGCGCTGGATGGCGTCGTCGCCGCCTTCGATGGTGTTGATGTCGATGCCGAAGGCCAGTCCCGCAGTGACGTCTACGGTGTAGCGCATGAATTCGAGCTGCAGGTCGAGCACTTCGCCGGCGGCCGCAGCACGCTCGAAGCGCGCCAAAAGGCGGCGCGTCACATCTACCAGATTGGGGAAATAGCTCTTCAGATGGGCCGGGTCGAAGGCCTTCATCACCATGCGGCGCTGGCGTTCCCAGTCCGCGCCTTCGGAAGAGAAGAGGCCGGCAATGCCGAGTTCGCGGAAGATCGATTCCACCGGGCGCACCCGGCGGAAGGCGCCAGGGCGAGAGCGCAGG
>JAYVST010000794.1:0-7475 GCA_043775255.1 Burkholderiales bacterium | reverse complement strand
AGTTTTTGCCGCATTCGCCGCCCCATAGCCCGGCTATGGGGCAAGAAGGCGGTGAAAAATGGACCGCTGCGGCCGATTTGCTCACCGACGATTCCCAAGCCCGACAGGCTGCTAGTGCATTTTGTAGTGCATTTAGCCACGCCACACACCCTATTGCAAGCCATGAAGATCGCCAGAATCGAGTGTTTCGCTTACCGTGCGCCCATCGTCGAACCGGTCGCCAATGCGTTCGGCAGCATGCAGAACCGCCCGGCCCTGTTTGTACGTGTGAGCGCCGCCGACGGCGCCTGGGGCTGGGGCGAGGTGTTTTGCAACTTTCCCCAGGTGGGCCTGGAGCATCGCGCGCGTCTGATCGGCAGCATTTTCGCGCCCCTGCTCGAGAAGGCGGAATTCGCCGATGCCGCCGCGTTGCGCCGTTTTCTCGACGAGCGCACCCGCCGCATGGCGATTCAGTGTGGCGAGCCGGGACCGTTCGCGCAGATCGCCGGGGGCATCGAGCAGGCGATCTGGGACATGGCGGCGCGCCGTGCGGGCGTTCCGCTCTGGCAACTTCTGGATGATGCCGGCACCGGAACAAACCGGGTGCGCTTGTATGCCTCCGGCATCGGGCCGCAAAACGTGGCCGCCGTGGTGCGGGCTAAGCGCACCCAGGGTTACCGTGCGTTCAAGCTCAAGGTCGGGTTCGATCCAGCCCAGGACCGCGCCAATCTGGCGGCGCTGCGCGAGGCTGCGGGCGCCGATGCCGACATCATGATCGACGCCAACCAGGCCTGGACGCCGGATACCGCCGCCGGGCATATCGCGGCGCTGGCGCATCTGCGTCCTCTTTGGGTCGAAGAGCCGATCGCCGCCGACGAAGGCATGGCGGAATGGCGCAACCTGGCGCGTACCGCGGGGGTGGCGCTGGCAGCGGGCGAAAACATGCGCGGCGAAGCGGAGTTTCGCGGCGCGATCGACGCCGGCTACCTGCGCTTCGTGCAGCCGGACATTGGCAAATGGGGCGGCTTTGGCGGTTGCCGGGCAGTGGGCCGCTATGCGCAAGCGCGCGGCATCGTGGTCTGCCCGCATTGGCTGGCAGGCGGCATTGGCTTAGCCGGCTCGATGCATTTGCGCGCGGCGATGGGAGAGGGCGGCTTCGTCGAAGTCGATGCCAATCCCAATCCGTTGCGCGAAGAGGTGTGCGCATTTCCAATCGACGCGGGCATGGTCGAACTGCCGCGCGCGCCCGGTCTGGGCGTCGAACCCAACCTGGCCAGACTCGCACGCTACGCAGTCAAGATTTGAATCCAAGGCGGTGCTTGCCGGCGCGTTCGTCGGCGCAGCCGGGCGCAAGCTCGCGACAATCCAGGGTTCGCTTAAACAACAACAGGGATTTCCATGAGTCAGGAATTGCATTTCACCAGCGCCACCGAATTGGCGGCGTTAATCCGCAGCGGGAAAGTATCGGCCACCGAGGTGATGCACGCGCACCTCAAGCAGATTGCGAAGGTCAATCCGAAGGTCAATGCCATCGTCACAATTGAAGCCGAAGCGGCGTTGGCCGGCGCCAGAGCGGCCGATGCGAAGCAGGCGCGCGGCGAGCCGCTCGGAGTACTGCACGGCTTGCCGATCGCGCACAAGGACCTGTTTCTGACCAAGGGCATCCGCACGACCATGGGTTCGCCGATCTTCAAGGATCAGATCCCCGAGCGCAGCATGCTTGTTGTGGATCGCACGTGGAATGCCGGCGCCATCTGTGTGGGCAAGACCAATACGCCGGAGTTCGGCGCCGGTTCGCAGACCTTCAACGCCGTGTTCGGCGCGACAAAAAACCCCTACGACTTAAGCAAGACCTGCGGCGGTTCGTCCGGCGGCGCCGGAGTGGTGCTGGCCACCGGCATGGCGCCCTTGGCCGACGGCAGCGATCTTGGTGCGTCGCTACGCAACCCGGGCAACTTCTGCAACGTGGTGGGCCTGCGGCCTTCGCCCGGACGCGTGCCGACCTGGCCGACCAAGCACCTGTGGGGCAACCTGAGCGTTGAAGGCCCGATGGCGCGCACGGTCGAAGACACCGCGCTCCTGCTTTCGGTGCAGGCCGGCCCGGATGACCGCGTGCCGATTTCGCTTGGCGAATCCGGCGCCTGGTTCCGCGACAGCCTGAAACGAAATTTCAAAGGCGTGCGGGTGGCTTTCTCGCCCGGCTTCGGCGGCCAGATTCCGGTCGATGCGCGTGTCAAGGCAGTCATTGCCGCGCAGGACAAGGTGTTCGAGTCGCTCGGTTGCATTCTGGAAGACGAGGTGCCCGATTTTTCGGGCGCCCATGAGGTGTTCCTGGCGTTGCGCGGCCACCTGTTCGAGCTCAACAACGGCGAGTACCTCGACCGCCATCGCGACCTCCTCAAGGAAACGGTGATCTGGAATATCGAAGCCGGGCGCAAACTTTCCGCCGCCGACATCGCGCGCGCCGACACTGAACGCGCGCGCATCTACGAACGGGTGGCGAAATTCTTCGCCACACATGAATATCTGGTCACTGTGGTCAACCAGGTGCCGCCGTTCCCGATCGAGCAGGAATACGTGACCGAGATCAACGGTGAAAAACTCGCGACCTATCTCGACTGGATGAAGAGCTGCTACTACATCACCATCACTGGGCATCCCGCGATCTCGGTTCCTGCAGGCTTCACCGATGACGGTTTGCCGGTGGGCATTCAGATCGTCGGCCGGCGCAATGCCGACTTCAGCGTGCTGCAACTGGCCTACGCGTTCGAGCAGGCGACGCAAGTATGGAAACGCCGTCCGCTGGTGGCGCAATAGCGGCCGGCGCGTCGCAGCAAAGGTTTGATGTGGTGAGTGACCTGCCCATACACCGGCTTCATGGGGGCCTGAGCCGGGTTGCTGCCGAACCTTTACCGTCCGTGCAAGCAGTATCTGCGGCGTGATTTCCAAGCAATGCAAATCCATTCCGCCAAGCCCGGCAACTGGCTTGCCGCCAACCCGATCGCCGACTCCAGGATTTCGCCATGAAGACTATCCATATCCCGGCCGAACAGATGGCCAAACGCGTCGCTCGTTTCAATCAGCTCAAGCCGCTCCCGGCCCAGACCAACCCTGACATCCCGCAGGCTGCCGCCGACGAGATCTACGCGCGCAAGCTCTATTCCGTGATCGGCCTTGAGGGCGGCGCCGCCACGCCCATCAACGCGGGCGCACCCATCACCGGCGCCGGCGGCATGACCATGGTGATCGCCAGTTGCCCGCCCGGCCAGGGCCCCTCTCTGCATGCGCACCACAAGACCTTCGAGACCTTCACCGTTCTGCGCGGCCGCTTCGAGATCAGCTGGAACGACCAGGGCGAAAACACGCTGGTGCTGGAGGAGTTCGACACCATTTGCGTGCCGCCCGAAGTCGCACGCGCCTTTCGCAACGTGGGTGAGGGTGAAGGTCTCCTGCAAGTGCTTATCAGCGGCGGCGTGCACGACATGCAGGACATCGCCTTTGCACCGGCCGTGGCCGAACGCATCGCCGCCATCAAGCCGGAGGCACTGGCGGCGTTTGAGAAAGCGGGGATGAGGTTCGATGCGGCGATGGCGGGGTAGTCAAGGTTGCGGCGGCCGTCTGGAACGGCCGCGTGAAATCGAACCCGAGCACATGGTCTATGAGAGCGTGAAGTCGGGGCCAGGAGGTAGCGTCGGTACGTTTTTCGGGTACAAGATCAAATCTGTAGTGCAACCCTCTGGACAAGGCCTTGCAGCAACCCGCTTTGTAGATCGAGCATCCATTTGCCTTTCCGCGAAGGGCGCCTAAAAGCTTGGCGCATCCGGACTCCTCTTGAGAATAAACATAAGTTGCAAGACTCCTACTAACTTGATGCTATGATGCGGACACATCAATTTCGCGCGGGATTCCGATATGCGCACCACCCTCGACCTAGACGACGATATCCTCGCCCACGCGCGCGAACTCGCGCAGGCGGAGCGCACGTCTCTCGGCAAAACCATTTCGCGCTACTTGCGCGAGCGGTTTCAGGCGCAGACCACCCAGGCCCTTCCCGACGCTGACCAATACGGCTACATCTACCGCAACGGCATCCCGGTGTATCCGCCGCGCGGCAAGAAGCTGACCCAGGCGAAAATCAACGAGATCGCGGACGAGCAAGGCGTCTGATGCGCGGGCTGCTGGACGTCAACGTCCTGATCGCCCTGCTCGACCTGGAACACCCGGCGTCCGATACGGTGCACCGCTGGCTCGCCGAGTGGCACGGCGGCATCGCAACCTGTCCGATCGTCGAAAACGGCGCGGTGCGCATCATGTCCCAGCCGGCCTATGCGCAGGGCGGGCCGGCGATTCCGTCAGGCGACATCGTTCAACGCATCGCGCGGATGAAACAGACCGCACACGATTTGGTTTTCTGGCCCGATGCTATTTCGCTCTCGGACGGCAAGCGCTTCGACGCCGCGTCGATCCATGGCGCGCGGCAGGTGACTGACATTTACCTGCTGGGACTCGCCGTCGCCAAGGATGCCACGCTGGTGACGCTGGACCGGAACATTCCTCTGCGCGCGGTGCGTGGCGCGTTGGCACAACATCTGACGACACTTTAGGAAACTTCAGAGTCAGGATTTGTCGCATTGGCGTCGATGACCACACCCGGCGCGAGCACGCCCACCGACGGCGCCAGGCCCGCGCGCGCGACGCCGAATTCGTCGCTCAGCCAGCCGGTCGGCACCGGCCCGGCAGGTTGGAGTCGTCGAAGCCCACGCCCGCACCGGCGCCATCGCCTTTGCTCATGCGATTTGGCAAACGGCGAACATCGCGCAGGCGGCGCGTTCCCGCACGGCTGCGGCGTGCGGCTCGTCTACGTAGAGTTTCAGCAGGGCAGAGGTGTCGGCGAAGACACGCATCAGCGCAGTCCGCGCTCTTGCAACATCAAGTCCGACAACGTAGGGCCGGCGCCGGCAAGCGAATCCGCCGCCGGCGAGCCAAGCGTGAGCGGCGTGCCATTTCCGGGACGCAGTCTTCCCGCGTCTGCCATTCGTGCAAGGCCCGGCGGGAGTTCGGTCGATTCATTGGTGCAGGCGCCGACAACGAGCGCGATGACTTTTCGATGTGCCGTGACTTCGATGGTCGTACCGGCATGGGCCTTGGCCAGGTACGCAGAGAGCTTGGCTTTCAGCTGGGCAACTGTGGCAGTTTCATGCTTCATTTGGCTATCAATAGTGGACTTTTATTGTGAATATTATGGTCATGATGTGATGAAACTTCAAAAATAAATGACCGCTTTCACATCATTTGTTCTCTTGTGAATCGAAAAGTAGATCGCGTATCGCACGTCGGCTCCAATTCCGATGGGTCGATCTCGGCAGCCGCGAAACAATTTGGCTGCGCAGCAAGGTGCAATGCGAATCAAGGTGCGCATGGCATGCGTACCGATACCGCAACACCGCTACCGTCCGGTCGGTTGCGCGCGGACGCGGCACCGTGGTGGAACTCCGCCACCAGGCGCACGACGTAGAGACCCAATCCCAGATGCGGTTCGCTGTCGGTACTGCCTTCGCGCAGGGAAATCATGGAATCGAACAGTCGCGCACGGTGCGGATCATCGCTCGCCTCCGGCAAGAGGGGGCCGCTGTTCTCGACCTCGATGGTTACCGCGCCCTCATTGGCGCGCACCGAGACGGCAATTGCGGTGTCCGGCGCGGCGAAGCTGACAGCGTTGGCAGCGAGTTTGTCCAGTGCTTGTGCCAGCAGGTCGGGTGAGCCATCGACCCGCGCGGGCGCATCCATGATGCGCGTTTCGAAGCGGGCCTGGGGGTAGGCGGCGCGGTACCCTTCGACACATCCGGCGACGACTTCACGTACATCGTAGGTCACCCGTTCACCGTCGCGCAGCGCATGTTCGAGACGGCGCGCTTCGCCTAAGCGGGTGATGAGCTTGTTGAGCCGGGCCAGCCCTTCCTCCGCGCGCCGCATGTATGCGCGGGCCTCATCCGGCAGGTCCTGCATGGCCAGGTTGTCGAGGGAGGAGCGCACCACCGCCACCGGTGTACGGAACTCATGGGTCAGGCGTGCGCCCATGTTCTCGAGATAGTCGTGATACTGCGCCAGGCGTTCCAGCAGTTGCGAGAAGCTGCGCGAGAGATCGCCGATTTCGTCGCCGGCGCGGCTGGCGGTGGTCAGGGCGCGCACCCGGCCGTGCGCATCGACGGCCGATTCGGCTTCGTCGCGCAGGCGCACCACCCGGTTGGCCAGGCGGCTGGCGAAGAGCAGCATGATCGCCGCCACGATGACGAATACGGCTAAGGTGGCGGAGATCAGTTTTTCGAACGCGCGCGCCGTGAAGCTCTGGATCGCGTTGGTGGTTTCCTCGACCACCACTGCGGCAACAACGGTGTCGCCGGCGAACACCGGATGGGCGGCCGAGACAATGACGGCGCGGTTGTCCGGCGTATTGCGCCAGCGTGCCCCGGCAATGCCGGTTAACGCCCGGTCGACTTCCGGGCCGCTCGAGATCGCGGTTTCCGGCAGGCTGTCGTCGAAGTCCTCGTTCGGTCGCGCGAGGATGCGCTGGTAAAGCGGTCGCAGTACGGTGTCCTCCACGCGTTCCCAAAGCGAGGTCGGCGTCTCGGGTGTCGCGCTCGCCGCGCCGCCACTGCGTAGGCTGCCTGCAAGGCCCAGCAATGCGCGCTTGCGGTCAACCACCCAGATGCGGCTTCTGGTTCGATTGAGCGAGGCGATGATGGCGTCGATCTCCTCGCTGACCTGCTCGGGCGCAGCGCTCTCATCGGTTGCGATCAGGCGCGCGGGTGGGGCGGGAGGTACCGGCGCCGGCGTGGCTGGTGCGCCGGTTGGCGACGCAGGATCGGCCGCATGGGCCGGCCGAGCCGAATCGATCGATGTCGTCCCCGCCTGCGGTGCATCTGCCGGCCCGCCGCTTGGCGTCACCGGGTGCACGACCGTGCCTTCGTTGCCCGGCTGCGCGGGGGACGGGGCGAGCCGCTCGGCGGGCGCGGGCGGCGCTGGCGCCACGACCGGCGCAGACGCCGCCGGTGCAATCGGGAGTGCCGGCGCCGCGCGCTGGCGCAGGCGTCTCATCGCCGGACGGTCATTGAGTGCTGTCGCGACAGCACGCGCCGCCGCCAGCAAGTTCTGCTCCTGCTGCTCGCGCAGAAGGATTTCCATTTCGCGCACATAGCCCACGCCTACCAGCGGAATCGCCGCAAGGGAGACGGTCACGAACAGCAGTTTGGCGCGCAGGCCGAGGTGGAGCTTGTTCAAGTTCGGGTCCGGTGCGGCGCGCTCGTGTGAGGATTGGAAAGCGGGATTGTGCGGCAATGTGGCGCGCAATCAGGATGGTCACACATCGGTGCACGCGGGGCGGATGCTAAATTCAGTCCGGAAGAAGCTCCGTCCGGGCGGCTGAAAGACCATCGATGTTCAAGAAAATCCTGATCGCCAATCGCGGCGAAATCGCGCTGCGCCTGATGCGTGCGACC
>JAYVST010000793.1:0-4740 GCA_043775255.1 Burkholderiales bacterium | reverse complement strand
GTGGTGACGGCGGCGCAAATTCTTGGGAAATCAGCCAGGCGGCTGTAAGCGGGAGTGCATTTTGCGGCCCAATCTTGGCGGCATACTTGCGCTCATGTGGTTGGAATTCTTATCCGTGATGCCGTCGGCGAGCAGGTGAAAAGTCTGCTGCTGATCGGCACGTCCATGGGCGGTGCCCGCCCCAAGGCCGTAGTCGAGGATGGGGAAGGGCTGTGGATCGCCAAGTTCAACCGGCCTGACGATCACTGGAACAGTGCTCGCGTCGAGCACGCGATGCTGCTGCTCGCGCGCGCCTGCGGCTTGATTGCGGCGGAGAGCCGGGTGGTTGAAGTGGCCGGGCGTGACGTTCTTCTGGTCAGAAGAGTCGATCGCGACAAGGCGCCGGGGGGCTATCGGCGCGTGCGCATGATCAGTGCGCTGACCTTGCTGCGCAGCGAGGACTCCCACCCCGCGCGGGACAAGTGGTCTTACGTTCTGCTCGCCGAAGAGGTCAGGCGCGCGTGCACCGATCCCGCTGCCAGCGCCGCCGAACTGTTTCGCCGCATGTGCTTCAACGCCCTCATATCGAATGCCGACGATCACCCGCGCAACCATGCCCTCATCGCATGGGAGCACGATTGGCGGCTTTCTCCGGCCTACGACCTCACGCCCACCACTCCGATCAGCCTGGAGCACCGGGACCTCGCTCTCGTATGCGGCGACCAGGGCCGGTTTGCCAACGCCGGGAATCTTGTCTCGCAATGCGGGCGCTTTCTGCTTGATCGCGACCAGGCGGTCGCCATCGTCGATCAAATGGAGCAGCAGGTGCAAGCTACCTGGTATGCCATCGCGCGTGGTGCCGGCGTGCCGGAGGACGATTGCGCGCATCTCGGGCGCGTTCGTCTATCCCGGATTCCGGCAGGGCGAACAGGGCCATTGAGGCCGGGAAACACCGAGCTGCGCATATTCGGGTGGCACTCAGCGTCCCCGCTTACTCTTGTGCAACCTTCGCGAAAGCGGGCCAGCCCATTTACCGCGCCACCACGCCGGCATCGGTACCGTTTCAACCTTGGTACCTGAATTTTCTTGAACGGAGGAATCCAGACGTGCGAACAAGTCGATAAGAAAATCCGCGCATGTGCGTATGCGCGCGGATGTTCGCGCCCGACGGTGGTACAGGAGGTAGATGGGAGGAGCGTCGAGACCTTCCCAACCTTCGAGCACTGGCTGAAGAAGACCCTGTGCTACAAACGGCTGCACAGTTAGATTGGTAAGGCGGACGATTCCCGCACCTTGAATCGCGGCTTGCAGGATCAAGTCACGGTCTTCGCTGATCAAGCGCGGCTTTATCTCCACGCTTCTGATTTCGTCAGCCTTCTTGTACTTCCACACATCGAGGACAACGCCCGTCGGTACCCGCATGGTGAGGCAGTCCAGGCGCGACAACTCTTCAGGGTCTCCCGGCAATCCGCGGGTACGCCAGTACGACGGGGCTGCGCACGTCAAAAACCTGGTCTGCGCAATGCGTTTCACGATCATGTCATCCACTCGTGGCCAGCCGAGCAGCACCAGCATGTCCGCGTGGGCGGCAGCCGCGTCGCTCGGATAATTCACCACCCGGAGATCGAGCACGAGGTCCGGATGGAGGCGCAGGAACTCGGGAAGATGCGGGCCCACCATCCTGTCGCCCACGCCCCGGGGCATGCCGAGGACAAGTTTCCCCGACGCGCGGGTGCGGATTGATGAAAGGCGTCCTTCGGCGGCATGCAACGTATCCAGGGCTGTCTCGCAGGCCACCAGATAGTCATCGCCATCCGTAGTCAGGCTGAGGTGGCGTGAAGTTCGTCGCAACAGTTGCGTACCCAAGTCGCGCTCCAGAGCCGCGATCATCTTTGTCACCGCCGGAACGCTCACGTCAAGGTCTCGAGCCGCTGCGGTGAATGTCCCGAAGGAGGCCACCCGGACGAAGTATTCCATCGCACGCAACTTGTCCATGGCACCTCCCATCTTTAACCAAAGGTTAATCTTAGATTGCGCTAATCGCTCTTGTCTATCCCTTTGACCGGGTGTAACTTGGAGGTGAGTGGAATGCCAAAGAGGTCATGATGATGACAGTGCGATCTATCGGTATATCAGTGGTGGCAGCGGCGTTGGCGCATGCATCCGGCGTCCATGCGCAGGCCGCCGCCCCGAGCGCGGACATCTGGCCGGCCAGGGCGATCCGTCTCGTGATCGGGGCCGCACCGGGCGCCTCGCCGGACATCGTGGGGCGGCTGATCGGGAAAAAGCTTGGCGAACGGCTCAAGCAGCCGGTGGTGATCGACAATCGCGTTGGTGCATTCGGCAACATCGCGATGGAAGCCACGGTCCGCGCCGCGCCGGACGGATACACGATCCTCCTGGGCATTCCCTCTGTGGCGATCAATCCCCACCTTTACTCGCTGAACTTCGACCCGATGGCCGATCTAATGCCGGTCGCGAAAGTGACTTCGGTCACGTTCACGTTGATCGCCCACCCAGAATTCGAGCCGCGGTCGGTGCCCGAAATCATCGCGGCGGCGCGGGCGAAACCTGGAAAGGTGAGCTGCGCGTGGGCGGGCCCCATTCCGCAATTTGGGTGCGAGATGCTGAGGCTGCGCGGGAATATCGACCTGAATGTGGTGCCTTACAAGAGTCAGGCGCAAGCCTTGAACGATCTCGTGGGCGGACAGGTCAATATGTTGTTCGAAACGACGAACGTTGCGGCGCCGCAGGCCAAGGCCGGTCGTGTCCGACCGATTGCAACGACCAACGCGCTGCGCGGTGCCGGGCCGTTTGGAGATCTGCCAATCCTCAACGAAACGTTCCCGGGATTCGTGTTCGAGGGATGGCAGGGCGTGTTCCTGCCTGCAAAAGCGCCGCGCGAAATTGCCTTTCGTCTAAATAGGGAGATAGGCGCTGTTCTTGAGGATCCGGACATTCGTAAACGCCTCACCGATGGTGGATTGGGAGTGGAGACTGGCACGGTGGAAGCGTTCGGGGAGACTGTCAGGCGGGACCATGCGGCATACGGAAAGATCATCCGTGACGCGGGTATCAAAGCGGAGTAATCGGCGACGCGAGTCTACAAGGTGCTGGTGCAAGCGAACGTGATTGCAAAGCAGTCGCGCCGGTCAGTACCCGGGTAACAGGCCGTGGCGGCGCGGCCTGCTTGTGGCGCAGGTTTGCCGCCTCCCGCATGGGCCGTCCCAGCGCGATGGCGAACGGGCTCACCAGCCGTTCTTTTCCGAGGCGGCGTCGCGTTCGAGGTGCGACCGGTGGTCCGGGTCAGCCATCACGCTGCTGCGGGTCAGGCCGATGTTGGCCAACTCGCGGTCGCTCATGCGCGCCAGTTGCTGATCGGCGATGCGCGCGGCGCGTGCCATCGGCCTGATCCGGCGCCGCGCCCGCCCCGACGACCAGGCGATCAGGGATGTGAGCAACGTGCTGTCGACCCTGCGTAGCCGTCTTGACAACGGCTGTGCCTGAGCCGGGGTGTATCGGCTCACAACCTGATCGCGCCTTGCGCGGCCAGACTATCGATCTCATCGTCGGACGCGCAGGTCGATGCCAGGATTTCGGCCAGTATCGCGCGCGTGTGCTGTCCCAGGCGCGGCGCCGGCGCCAGCGCCTCGCACCTATAGCGGACAATTCAAAGTGCGCATTCCGCCGCAGGTGCACCGCGCGCTTGCATTGCAGGCTGCGGAAGAAGGCATCAGCCTGAATCGGCTGGCAAGCGCGAAACTTTCCGCTACTCACTAAAGCAAACGCTGAACAAGTCCGTAGATTGAGAAAGTCGCTCTGGCAAGATGCTGAGTTGAAAAGGTTCTTTGTTCGAGAATCCGCAGTCCAGGGACTTGTTCAGGGTTTTCTAAAGCGATTTCCGCTGCGTGCACAGATTGAGGGCGTGCGTCACAAGGTGATCCAGTCTGCGTCGCTGCGCGCATGCGAGGCCGATTTGGGATCGGTCAGATGAAATTTGCACGGAACTGCGCCGGCGCAAGGATCGGGATGCGTGAAACAGCGGCGAGCACCAGCAGGTCGGCGTCGCCGGTGACAAGTGCGTCCGCTTTGGCAGCGTAGGCCAGACGCAGGAACATTTCGTTATCCGGATCGCGACATTCGGGAATCTTCAGCCTTGGCCCCGGAATGGCGTGCGTTTCGGCATGTTCCATGTAGCTTGTGAGGATGATTCGTCGCTCTTCCCCTGTCAGCTTCAGGCGTTGATACGAAAGTACGCGCACGAGTTCGGAAAGAGTCGCGGTCGAGACCAGAGGCACGACCTGTGCGGCCAATAGTGCTTCGCGCAGCCATGCCAGCCGGCTCGAAACACAAACGCGGAGACGACGACGTTCGTATCGATGACCGCCCGTATCGGGCTTTTCATGCCGCCTTGGCGGACTTCTTGCGCGCCCAGGTCACCGCGTCGCCGATGTCCTTCTCCGTGATGCCCAGCGCCTCGATCTTGCGCCAGACGGGCGCGAGGTTGCGCATCGATACCGGCTTCAAAACGATTTGGCCCCGGACTTCCTCAACGTCGAAGTACTCGGCGTCAGGGAATTTACTCATCACCGCCTTGGGCAAGGTGATCTGGTTTTTGGATGTGAGTTTTGCCAGCATGGCGGAATTCCTTGTTTCGTTTTTGTCCGGATTTCACCCTCGACGACCCGCCTCAATCCGCCGCCTGCGCCCCCGACGCCTTCACCACCGGCGCCCAGCGCTCGATCTCGCGCCTGACGAACG
>JAYVST010000792.1:0-2407 GCA_043775255.1 Burkholderiales bacterium | reverse complement strand
CGCTGCGCGATTTCGCCCCGGTGACGCAAACCACCGCTATCGTCTTCGCGCTGGTGGTCAATGCGGCGTCGCCGTATCGCAGCGTGGCCGATCTGGTGGTGGCCGCCAGGCAGAAGCCCGGCGCCATCCGCTACGCATCGGCCGGCATTGGCAACCAGTCGCACCTGGCCGCCGAGGTGTTCGCCGCCGCCGCCGGGGCGCAAATGCTGCATGTGGCCTACAAAGGCGAAGCGCCCGCCATCATCGACCTTCTGGGCGGCCAGGTTGACATGATCTTCGGCACCGCCCCGGCCCTCCTGGGCCACGTGAAAAGCGGCAAGCTGCGCGCGCTTGCCGTCGGCCAGTCGCGGCGTGCAAGCGCCGCGCCCGACGTGCCCTCGATCGCCGAGGCCGGCTATCCAGCCGTATCGGTCACCGGGTGGACCGGTATCGTCGCGCCGGCCGGTACGCCGCCGGCCGATCATCCGGCGCCTGCATGACGAGGTGGTCAAGGTGCTGGCCCAGGCGGACGTGCGCGCCACCCTGGCGCAAGCCGGGGCCGAACCGGTAGGCAGCACCCCGGAGCAGTTCGGCGAATTCATTCGCGCCGAGACGCTCAAGTGGGGTGCGGCGGTCAAGCGCGCCGGCATCACGCCGGAGTAGCGCGCCGGCATCACGCCGGAGTAGCGCGCCGGAGTAGCGCGCCGGAGTAGCGCGCCGGCATCAATGCAAGAGAGCGCAACGGCCGAAGGCTATTCCGCCTTGGCCCCGGAGAGTTCCACCGCGCGCTTGAACTTGCGCATTTCGGCCTGATGGAATGGCGCCGCTTCGGCCGGCGTCGAGCCAACCGCAGTGGCGCCTTGCGCTTCGAGCTGTTGCCGCACCGCCGGGTCGTCGAGCGCGCGGCGGGCTTCGGCAGCCACGCGCGCCACCAGCGCAGGCGCGGTACCGGCAGGCGCCATCAGGATCACCCAGGCGGAAGCATCGAAGCCGGGAATCGTTTCCGACAACGCTGGCACGTTCGGCAACAGCGGCGAGCGCTTGAGGGACGTCACCGCCAGCGCCAGCACCAGCCCTCCCTTGATCTGCCCCATCAGCGAAGGTATGCCCTCGACCGCCACGGCCACATCACCGGCCGCCACCGCCTGGGTGGCGGGCGCGCCACCGCGATAGCCCACATGGATCATCTTGAGCCCGGCATCGGCCTTGATCAGTTCCATCACCAGATGCGCGGTCGAGCCCTGGCCGGACGAGGCATGGGTGAGGACGTCGGGTTTGGCGCGCGCCTCGCGGATCAGATCGGCGATCGCCCTGATCGTCCCCTTGGGATAGGCGATCACGACCTGCGGAAACGACACCAGCTGGGTGACTGGAACGAAATCCTTGACAGCGTCATACGGCAATGTGGCGAACAGAAAGGGATTGATCGCCATGGTGCCGGGCGACCCCAGAAGCAGGGTGTAGCCATCCGGTTTTGCGCGCGCTGCAGCCTCGGTACCGATATTGCCGGAGGCGCCGGTGCGCACGTCGATCTGCACCGCCTGGCCCAGGTTCAGGGTCATTTTTTGCGCGATCACGCGCGCCACCACGTCCACCGCCGAGCCGGCCGTGAACGGGTTGATGAAGGTCACCGGGCGCATCGGCCAGTCGGTGGCCTGCGCGGCAGCGGGCGCATCGTGCAACACGAATGCCAGCGCGGATACTGCCATCAAGGTCTGCGAAAACCGTGGCGCCGTGCTTGAGCGGTGCGGGTTCATGGGGGTCGTCATCGCGGTCATCCAGGTTGAACAGGCTGCGATGATAAACGCAGGACAAGGCGGATTTGCTCACCGGCGATTCCTAAGTCCGACAGGCTGCTAGGTCAACCCCGGACAAGAACGCGGCGAAGGCAGCGTTGCCGCCTCCCGGGGCTGGCTATCCGGCCCAGGGGTCGATCACATCCACGCCGAGGTTTTGAGTGTCACGCAGATTGCGCGTGACCACGGTGAGTGAGTGATACGCCGCAGTGGCGACCAACAGGCTGTCGATGGCAGGCAACGGTCTTCCCGCACGCGCGAGCAGATGTCCCCAGCGGCCGGCGACGCCGGCATCCACGGTCAGGATGCGACCGGAAAAAAACGCCGGCAGTTCCGTTTCGAGCCAATCCAGCAGGGCATGGCGCCGTTGTGGGTCGGCTATTGCCTCTACGCCCTTGCGAATTTCGCCCAGCGTCAGGACGCTCAAGTAGAGCGTTGAGGGCGGCCGCCCCGCAAACCAGCGTACCACCGCAGGGTGTGGTGATTTGCGGCGCAACTCGGACACTACGTTCGTGTCCAGCAGATAACTCACAGCGCGATGTCCCGGGTCGGGCTTTTGTCACGCTCGAAGGTCAGGTCGTCATCAAGCATGGTCATCGGCGAGGCCTGCATGAAGTCGAGCAATGACATGC
>JAYVST010000791.1:0-4287 GCA_043775255.1 Burkholderiales bacterium | reverse complement strand
CAGGGCGCCACCGACGTCGGGCCCAATCCGGACTCTCTGCCTGGCTATTACGGGCTGGCCACCGGCTCCTGGAAGCACTGGGCGCGCGTCTGGAACGTGGATTACGACTGGCTCAAGGGGCAATTCGCCTCGCAGGGCATGATGGAAAAGTCCGGCACCACGGTCTCGCGCTGGGTTGACGCGGTGCTCGAAGCCGACGACAAGCTGGACCAGGAAAAAGCGGTCAAGGCGATGTTCTACTGGGGCCACGCACCCAATTCGCAAACCCGCGGCTTGGACATGAAAAAGGCGATGGACAAGCTCGACATGATGGTGGTCATCGACCCCTATCCGAGCGCCACCGCTGCCATGATCGCAATGCCCTCGGAGTCGCGCAATCCGAACCAGGTGGTGTATCTCCTGCCGGCGGCCACCCAATTGGAATGCGCCGGGTCGGCCACCGCCTCGAACCGCTCGATCCAGTGGCGCGAGAAGGTAATCGATCCGCTGTTCCAGTCGCAGACCGACCATGCGATCATGTACGAGTTCGCCAAGCGCTTAGGCTTTGCCGATCAGCTGGTCGGCAAGAAGGATGGCAAGCAGAACATCGCCGTGGTCAAGACAGCCGACGGCAAGTTCGAGGAACCGGTGGTCGAGGACATCCTGCGCGAGATCAACCGCGGCTGCTTCACCATCGGCTACACCGGCCAGTCGCCCGAGCGGCTCAAGCTGCACATGAAGAACATGCATACCTTCGACGTGAAGACCCTGCGCGCCAAGGGTGGACCATGCGACGGTGAATTCTTCGGCCTGCCATGGCCATGCTATGGCACGCCGGAAATGAAGCATCCGGGTTCTCCCAATCTGTACGACACCTCCAAGCATGTGATGGACGGTGGCGGCAACTTCCGCGCGAACTTCGGCGTCGAGCGCGAAGGCGTGTCGCTCTTGGCCGAGGACGGTTCACACTCCAAGGGCGCCGATATCACCACCGGTTATCCCGAACTCGACCATGTGCTGCTCAAGAAGCTCGGCTGGTGGGACGAACTGACCGAGGCCGAGAAAAAGGAGGCCGAAGGCAAGAACTGGAAGACCGACTTGTCCGGTGGCCTGATCCGTGTCTTCATGAAGGTGCATGGCTGCCATCCGTTCGGCAATGCCAAGGCGCGTGCGGTGGTATGGAATTTCCCCGATGGCGTGCCGCAGCACCGCGAGGCGCTCTATTCGACGCGCCCGGACATGGTCGCCAAGTACCCGACCCATGACGACGTGAAGACCTTCTGGCGCGTGCCGACACTTTTCAAGTCGGTGCAGCAAAAAGCCATCGCAGACAAGGCGCACGAGAAGTTTCCGCTGGTGCTCACCTCCGGCCGGCTGGTCGAATACGAAGGCGGTGGCGAGGAAACCCGCTCCAATCCCTGGCTGGCCGAGCTACAACAGGAGAACTTCGTCGAAATCAACCCCAAGGCCGCCAACGATCGCAACATCCGCAACGGCGACATGGTATGGGTGAAATCGCCCACCGGCGCGCAGATCAAGGTCAAGGCGATGGTGACCGAACGAGTCGACGACAAGACCTGCTTCATCCCCTTCCATTTCTCGGGCTGGTGGCAGGGCAAGGACATGAAGGCCTTCTATCCCGACGGCGCCGAGCCGATCGTGCGCGGCGAGGCGGTCAACACGGCCACCACATACGGATACGACCGGGTGACGATGATGCAGGAAACCAAGACGACGATTTGCAACGTCGAAAAAGTGGTCTGAAGAGGAGACATCGACATGGCAAGAATGAAATTTTTGTGCGATGCCGAACGCTGCATCGAGTGCAACGGTTGCGTCACGGCCTGCAAGCAGGAACATGAAGTACCGTGGGGCGTGAACCGGCGCCGCGTGGTCACCATCAATGACGGCGTGCCTGGCGAGAAGTCGATTTCGGTCGCCTGCATGCACTGCTCGGATGCACCCTGCATGGCGGTATGCCCGGTCGACTGCTTCTACAAGACCGAAGAAGGCGTCGTCCTGCATGACAAGGATCTGTGCATCGGCTGCGGCTACTGCTTCTACGCCTGCCCCTTCGGCGCACCGCAATTCCCGCAGGCCGGCGCATTCGGCCTGCGCGGCAAGATGGATAAGTGCACGTTCTGCGCCGGCGGGCCGGAGAAGGACCATTCCGACGACGAGTGGAAGAAATACGGCCGCAACCGACTGGCCGAAGGCAAGCTGCCGGCCTGTGCCGAGATGTGCTCGACCAAGGCTCTCTTGGGCGGCGACGGTGACATCGTGGCTGACATTTACCGCAACCGGGTACTCAAGCGCGGTCGCGGCGCCGAAGTCTGGGGCTGGAGCTCTGCCTACGGGGCCCCGCAGGGCGGCGCCAAGGCGCCGGCACCCGCGCCTGCGCCGGCCAAGTCTTGAAGAGGCGACAAACCATGCGAAGCGGAAGAATCCTGCTGCTGGCGGGATTGGTGTGCACGGGGGCAGGTCTGGCAGGCTGCGGCGAGCAATCGCAACAACTTGGCCAGGCCACCACCTACAAACAGGGCAAGTACCAGGGCAAACCGGATGCACGTCCCTACGACAGTGGACCCGGCGCGTATTCCCAGGGCGCGCAATGGAGTGCAGGCGACAAGGCCGGCTGGGAAAACGCCATCAAGAGGCGCCAGCAGGATCAGAACGAGTACGCCAAGGCCGAGTAAGGGAATCCGATCACATGAATCTATCGACCTCTGGCACGCGCTCTCTTGCGGCCTGGCTTTTCATGTGGCTGCTTCTGGCACTGAATTCGCCGGTCATCGCGCAGAGTGCGCCCGCCGGCCAGCAGACCTTTGATTCCGTATTGAATCCCAACGCTGGCGAGCAGGCCAAGCGCCAGCAGCAGCAGCCGGGCAACAACTCGCCGATGTGGCGCGATGTCCGCTCCGAAAAGGAACACATCACGACTGCCCGTGGCGTCGAAGCCGGAGTGCTGATCCAGTCGGGCGGTGAAACCTGGCGCCAGCAGCGCAACAATCAGCTTATTCCGCTGGGCGGCTTGCTCATCGCAGGGGCCCTTGGCGCATGCCTGCTGTACTACCTGTGGCGCGGCACCATGCGCCTGAAAGCGCCGCGTACCGGCCGGCAGATGCGCCGTTTCAACGGTTTTGAGCGGAGCATGCACTGGACCGTGGCGATCTCGTTTTCGATCCTCGCCATCAGCGGCCTTGTCATGCTGTTCGGCAAGAGCGTCGTCCTGCCCGTCATCGGCCACACGCTGTTCGCCTGGCTGACCATGCTGTGCAAGAACCTGCACAATTTCGTCGGACCGGTGTTCTCGATTGCCGTGGTGGTGTTGTTCTTCACGTTTCTGCGCGACAACTGGCCTTCGGTTCGCGATGCGGTCTGGGTCGTCAAAGGCGGTGGGTTGTTCTCTTCCGACCATGTGCCGTCAGGGCGTTTCAATGCCGGTGAAAAAATATGGTTCTGGATCGGCCTTCTGGTGTTGGGCGTTACCGTCAGCGCGTCCGGGCTGGTCTTAGACTTTCCCAACTTCGGCCTCGGACGTGGCGCGATGCAGCTCGCCAACGTCGTCCACGTGATTTCCACGGTGCTGATGATGGCGATGGCCGCCGGCCATATCTACATGGGAACCGTGGGAGTCGAAGGCGCCTACGAGGCAATGCGCACCGGCTATGTGGACGAGGCGTGGGCCAAGGAACATCACGAATATTGGTATGACGAAGTCAAGGGACAATCCGCCGTGCCTCTCCCGGCCGGCAGCTCCGGCCCCGTGCCGGCCGGAGCCCCGCGATCAAAGGAGCGTGAATGATGAAGATGCGATTGCTGATGATTGCGCTGGCGCTAGCGGCCGCGCCGGCCGCAGCCAAGCTGCCGCCACCTCCGCCGGTCGATCCCGCAAAGGCCGAGGAAGCCAAGGTCAAGGAGGCGGAGGCCAAGGTCAAGGAGGCGGAGGCGCGGGTCAAGGCAGCGGAACTGCAGGCGAAATACGAAGACCGCGCCGTGGCCGCGTATGCCGCCAAGGTCAAGGCGGAAGGCAAGGAGTTCAAGCCACTCCTTGGGCCAGGGGTGCCTGCGCCTCCCGCTGCGGCTGCACCGACGGCGCCTGCCACGTTGGCCGCACCGGCTGCGCCGGCCTCACCGGCCGCACCGGCTGCGCCCGTCGCGGCAGTTCCAGCGGGAGCGGCCAAAAAGTAAGGCAAACCTGCAGGGACTTCGAATCGCTGCCAAGCCGACCCCGGGGTCGGTTTTTTTTTGCCTGCAACTGGCCGTGTCGATTGAGCGCGCCACCATGGATTGCTCCGAACGTGGAGG
>JAYVST010000790.1:0-3948 GCA_043775255.1 Burkholderiales bacterium | reverse complement strand
GTCGGATGCCGCGAACCCGTCGCGCAATTCCTTCAGCGTGTCGGGGCCGAGCGTGCTGAACATCAACAGACCGCCGACTTCGAGCACGCGCGCCGCCTCCGTCAAGGCCGGCAGCGGATCATCCATCCAGTGCAACGCTAGGTTGGACCAGGCGAGGCCGAACACGCCACTGGCGAACGGCAAGGACGCCATGTCGGCGTTGACGGTACTGGCGCGGCCGCGGCCGCCACCGAACCAGCGCCGCCAGAGCGACCCGGGCGGCAAGGCGGCGCGCGCCATCGGATAGGCCAGATCGACGCCGACCAGGCGCGCGGCGGGGAAACGGGCCGCGAGCCCTTCAATCCGGGCACCGGACCCGCAGCCTAGATCCGCAATGCGCGCAGGATCAAGCCGAATCACATCGAAGCGTTCGAGCATGCGCCGCCCGACTTCGCGGTGCAAGGCATCGCCGCGCGCGAAGGATTGCGCTACGCGGCCGAAGTTGCGCCGCTGCGCCTTGCGGTCGGCGTAAAACGGCTCGTTCACCGGCTTTTTTGAATCATTCAAGACCAAGCTCTCCGCCTGGCGCCCAAAGACGCGCCGCCGGTCGATAATCGGGGTTCCGCCGCATCAATCGATGCGTGCCCCGTGATGTGTTTCCCATTGTCGCCCGACACGGCCAGGAGATCCGAATCTTGGGACTGTTCTCGTTTTTCGACCGGATGCCGGTGGCACAGGATTGCCGCCTGTGCGGCATGGCTTCGATGCGAACGCTGTGCGCGGGATGCGACGCGGACATCCTGCGCCTGACGCTGGTGCGTTGTGCTATCTGTGCGCTGCCGACGCCGTCCGGCGCCCTTTGCGGCCGTTGCCTCGCCGATGTGCCGGCCTTCGACACCACCTGCGCTGCCCTCGAATACGCCTTCCCGGCAACCCGCCTGATCCAGGCCTTCAAGTACGCCGGCGCCGTAGGCCTGTCCGGCACGCTTGCCGATTTCCTCGCCGCTGCGGTGCGGGCCACGCCCGAGCGCGCGCCCGACCTCCTGCTACCGATGCCGCTGGCGCGCGAACGGCTGGCCGAGCGCGGCTTCAATCAGGCCCTCGAGATCGCGCGACTGCTCGGCCGGCGCATGGACATCCCGGTCCAGGCGCGCGCAGCCGTGCGCGTACGCCATGGCCCGCCACAGGCCGATCTGCCGCTGCCCGAACGGCGGCGCAACGTGCGCGGCGCCTACGCGGCGCGGCGCCGGTTCGACGGTCTGGACGTGGCGGTGGTCGACGACGTGATGACTACCGGCGCCTCGCTCGATGCGTTGGCTGCGGTTCTCAAGCAGGCAGGCGCGGCCAGGGTGCGCAACTGGGTGGTGGCGCGCACCTTGTAGCCTGGGTGCGCGTCCCGTCCCGGACCTGCATCGCGGGGCCCCGGCAGACATGAAATAGAATGCGCGGCGGTCGTGCCGGTGCCGCCTTGAAGAAGCCTGCCGGCGCCCCCATCTCTTACGTTCGTCATGTTGTCGCCGATGTTGTCGCCGGTAGCGCCGGGGGCCACGCCGATCGCAATGCCAATACTCCGGAACTTCCTCTCATGAACGCACCCGCCGCTGCCCTGCCCCAGGTCATGGATGTCACTGAAGCCACCTTCGACTTGGAGGTGATGGAAGCCTCGATGCGCATGCCGGTGGTGATTGACTTCTGGGCCCCATGGTGCGGCCCGTGCCGCGCGCTCTCGCCGGTGCTGGAAAAGCTGGCCGGCGAGTATGCCGGTCGGGTCAAGGTGGTTAAAATCAATTCCGACGAGAACCAGGGCCTGTCGCAGGCCTTCGGGGTGCGCAGCATCCCGTTTGTCGCCGCACTGGTGGGGGGCCAGCTGGCGACGCAGTTCATGGGAGCAAAACCGGAAGGCCAGGTCAAGACCTTTTTTGAACAGGTGCTGAAGGCCTTCAGTCAGGCACTGCCGGAAGCCGCAGCGGCGCTCGAGGCAGCCGCCGCAGACAAATCGCCGCCGCCCAGCCCGGCGCAGGCCAAGCGTGCGGAAGCGGCGCAATTGGCCGCGCGCGGCGATCTCGACGGCGCCGTCGCGCGGCTTGACGAAGCACTGGCCATCGAGCCCGACCTGACCGCAGCAGTGCTCGACTTGGTCGAACTCGAGATTGCCGCCGATCGCCTCGACGCTGCGCGCGCCCGTCTCGCCGGCATCGAAATCAAGCCCGGTGATCGCGAGGCAAGCGCACGCTTGGACGCACTAAAAGCCCAAGTGGCGACCCTCGATGTCGTCCGGGACCTGCCGGAAACCGCCGAACTCGAAGCCGCCTTCGCCGCCAACCCTGGCGACCTGAAAATCCGCTTCGACTTAGCCCATGCGCTGATCGCCGAAGGCGCCTTCGAAACGGGCCTTGAACATTTGATGGAAATCATCCGCATCGACCGCAAATGGAACGAGGACGGCGCGCGCAAGGCGATGATCAACGTCTTCAATCTCTTGGCCGGCAATGAAGAAGCGGCGGCGCTGGTGTCGACCTACCGTCGGCGCCTGGCCACCGCGTTGAACTGACAGCGGGCGACGCGCCGGGCGGCTTGCGGGCCGCTCGCCCCGCCCAAAGACGTTCCGGCATGTTGCATATCGTCCTGTACGAGCCTGAAATACCGCCAAACACAGGCAACGTCATTCGACTGGCGGCCAACAGCGGAGCGCAGTTGCATCTGGTGGAGCCGCTTGGCTTCGACATGGACGACCGACAGCTGCGCCGCGCCGGTCTCGACTATCACGAATACGCCCGTGTGCTGGTGCACCCCGATTGGGCAGCGTGTGCGGCGACATTGGGGGCACGACGCCGCTTCGCACTCTCCACTCGCGCGACGCGTTCCTACGCGGAGGTGGCCTACCGCGACGAAGACGTGTTCGTCTTCGGCGCGGAAACGCGCGGCCTGCCGCAGCCGCTGCTCGACCGGTTCGGCCCTGACGCGCGCCTGCGCATTCCGATGCGTCCGGGCAACCGCAGCCTGAATCTGTCGAACGCGGTCGCGGTGGTGGTCATGGAGGCATGGCGCCAGTGCGGCTTCGCCGGCGGCGCCTGACACAACCCGTTGCCAACGCGGGGACGGCGCAACAACGGCCGGCTCTCCTGCCTTGCGGCAGTTCGGGGATGCCTACTCCGATCGCGGGTCGCGCGCCAGCAGGGCCGAGACCGCGCGGCGGGGTTCGACCCCGCCGAACAGGATGGCGCACACCGCTCGGGTGATCGGCATGTCCACCTGATGGCGCAGGGCCAGGGTCAGCGTCTCGCGCGCGGCGTAGACGCCTTCGGCCACATGCCCGAGTTCGGCCAGAATGCGGTCCAGGCTTTGGCCGTCCGCCAGCCGCCTGCCCACCGTACGATTGCGCGACAGATCGCCGGTGGCGGTAAGGATCAGATCCCCCATCCCGGTCAAGCCCATGAAGGTTTCCGACCGCGCCCCCAGCGCCACGCCCAGGCGCACCATTTCGGCTAAGCCACGGGTGATCAGCGCGGCGCGGGCATTCAACCCCAGCCCCAGACCGTCGCTGATCCCGGCCGCCAGGGCGATGACGTTCTTGACCGCACCGCCGACCTCGACGCCGACAATATCGGCACTCGAATACACGCGCAACTGGCCGCCGTGCAATTGCTGCGCGGTCGCTGCGGCAAATCCGGCATCGGGCGACGCCAGAGTAAGCGCCACCGGCAATCCCTGCGCAACTTCAGCGGCGAAACTCGGCCCTGACAATACGCCGCGTGAAAAGGCCTGCGGCAACGTTTCGGCAGCGATCTGATGCGGCAGCCGCGCACTGCCTTGTTCGAGTCCTTTGCACAGCCAGACCACCGGCGCGCCGACGCCGAGGGCGGCAATCCGTTCGAGGGTTGCACGCAAGCCCGCCACCGCCGGTGCGGCGATGACCAGCGCGGCGCCCGCCGCCGTTTCGAAATCGTCCACCGGCAAAACCTCCGGCGG
>JAYVST010000789.1:0-2672 GCA_043775255.1 Burkholderiales bacterium | reverse complement strand
CCACGCCGCCGACACCCCCGCCCGGCCGCTGCAGATGGTCATCCCCTTCCCCGCCGGCGGCCCGGCCGACATCGTCGGGCGGCTCTATGCGCAGCACCTCTCGACACTGCTCGGCCAACCGGTCACACCCCTCAACCGCGACGGCGCCGCCGGCGTCATCGGCACCGAGGTAGTGGCGCGCGCCAGCCCCGACGGCCACACTCTCCTGTTCGGCACCACCAGCACAATGGCGGTCAATCAGGTGGTCATGAAAAGCCTGCCCTATGACTTCACGCGGGATTTCGCGTTGATCGGCCTGATCGCCAACGCGCCGCACATCCTCGCCGTACGCGACGGCCTGCCCGCCAGAACCGCCACCGAGCTGATCGCTTTGGCCAAACGCAACCCCGGCAAATACACCTTTGCCTCAGCCGGCACCGGCACCATCGTGCAGATGGCGGGCGAACTTTTCAAGCATGAGGCCGCGATCAACATCCTCCATGTGCCCTACAAGGGCGGCGGCCCCGCCACCCTGGCGCTGCTCTCCGGCGACGTCGACATGACCGTCAACGACCTCTCCACCTTGAAGACCCATTTCGCCAGCGGCAAGATGCGTCCGCTGGCAGTGGCTAACGCAACGCGTCTGAAACTGCTGCCCGATACCCCCACGTTTGCCGAGCTGGGCATCCCGAAGATCGTCTCCTCCACCTGGTGGGGGATCGCCGTGCCCGCCAAGACGCCGACCGAGATCCAGGCGCGCCTCAAGTCAGCGAACGCGCGCATCATCGCCGAGCCGGACTACGTGGCGCGGCTGGCCGCGCTGGCAATCGAGCCACTTTCGCTCACGCCCGAGCAAAGCACTGCCTTCATCGCCGCCGAAGTGCAGAAATGGCGTGCAGTGGCCACGGCGGCAAACATCCGCATGGACTGAGAGTCAGACCGGGCAACCACGGAGAATATGACATGGCAGTGCTGATCACCGGCGGCGCCGGTTTCGTCGGACTTAACGTGGCCGAACATCTGCTCCTCTGCGGCGAGGATGTGGTGCTGTTCGGCCCCGCCGCGCCGCCCGCGAACGCGCTCGCCGCACTGCAGGCGAAGCGCGGGAACCTTGTCGTCGCGTCAGGCGATGTCACCAATGCGGCCGACCTCGACGCCGTATTTGCGAGTCACCGGATCGACCGCGTCGTCCATGGCGCCGCCATCACCGCCGACCTCGCGCGCGAGAAGCGTGCAGCGCGCGACATCTTCAGCGTCAACCTGATCGGCACGGTGGAAACGCTCGACGCCTGTCTGCGCCACCAGGTGCGCCGGGTGGTGCAGTTGGGCACCGGCGCGATCTTCGGCGCGGCCGGCCGCGCGAGCGAAGTTCTCGATGAAGCCAGCCCGGTGCTGCCGGAAACCATGTACGGCATCAGCAAGTTTGCCGCCGAGCGCACCGGCTTGCGCTACCGCAATACGCGCGGACTCAACCTCACGGTGGTGCGCCTGGGCATGGTGTTCGGGCGCTGGGAATACGACACCGGGGTGCGCGACACCCTGAGCCTGCCGCTGCAACTCCTGCGCGCTGCCTCGAATGGCGAAGCGGCAGTGGTGCACAAGGCAGCCGGCGACGACTGGGTCTACGCTGCGGACGTGGCGCGCGGTCTTCTCGCCATGCTCGAATTGCCCTCTTCACCCGAGCCGGTGTACCACCTCTCGGCCGGCATGCGCTGGTCGATCGAGGACTGGTGCCGGCGCATGAGCGAACGCTTTCCGGACTTCCGCGTCCGCATGGCCGAGCGGATCGAGGATTGCACTGTCGGCCGCAGCAGCGCAGCAGCGCGCTCGCGCATGAGCATCGAGAAGATCAGGCGTGATGCGGGATACGAGCCGGCTTATCTGGCCGACCGTGCGTTCGGCGACTATGTTGCCTGGCATGCCGGCCTGGCCAGTCCCTCGGCCAGTACACGCGTGCCGTCATGAAGATTGCCCGGCGTCGCCGACTAGCAGCCTGTCGGCGTCTGACGCGGTCGCGGTCATTCCGTCTTCATGATCTGCGCCGCAATCGCGCGCGGGTCGCGCACCGGCCAGCGGCCGGCTTCCGCCAGCCCGATGAAGTCGCCGACGAAACGGTTGAAGTACTCCGGTTCCTCGAGGTTGAGCGTGTGCCCCGTCTTCGGCAGTATCAGCAAGCCGGCGGCAGGCAGCGTTTTCTTGAGGAATATTCCAGGCTGCAAACAGTGGTCGTCCTCGTCGCCGACCATCACCAGCACCGGCAAGTTCAACTTCTTCAGGCGATCTTCCAGGTCATAGATCGACGGCCTCCGCGCCTGCACGCCGCGCATGGTGTTGGCGGCGCCGACCTCCGAATGCTGCGCCAGAAGATCGGCGAATTCCTGCCAGCCACGCGGATCCTTGTTCTGGAACTGCACGCGCGAGGCGCCCTGCGAATAGGTCCTGGCAAAGGCCTTGCTGCCCTGGCTTTCGAACTGCTTCGCCACCTCCATGGAGACCGAGCGGAAATAGTCCTCGTATTGCTTCTCGGCGCCGTAGCCGGCGCCGGCTACGACCAGCGAGAGCGCGCGTTGCGGAAATTCAAGCCCGAAATGGAGGGTCGCGAAACCGCCCATGGACAGGCCGACGATGTGCGCGCGCGCTATCTTCGCCGCGTCCATCACCGCCGCGATGTCCTGCGCTGCACGCAATTGCGA
>JAYVST010000788.1:0-3224 GCA_043775255.1 Burkholderiales bacterium | reverse complement strand
CCTTTGGCCGGCGGCAGGGGGTCGTTGGCCGCATTCTTCGCTGCCGCACGATAGGCCTTCGGCGCGGTCGCTGGTTCCTCCGCCACGCTCGCGGCCCCCTTGGCGGGCGCCTTGCTCGCCGTCCCCTTGGCGGGCGCCTTGGCGGCCCGCTGCATGAATTCGAATCCGATCTTGCCGTCCGGCTGTTTGACTAGAAACGCCTTGAACGAACGCCTGGTGCGGTTCGAGACAAACCCGGTCAGGAGATCGGTGCGGCCTTCGGACAGCAGCTTTACCATCTGCTCGCGCGAAACTTCCTGCTGCAGGATGATCCGCCCGGAGCGGAAGTCGCAGGTGCGCGCGCTGCCGGTGGCCTTTTCGCAAATGTAGCCCGACCCGTGTTCGAACACGTCGGACTTGCATTTCGGGCAGGCGCCGACCGGCTCCTGCCCTGTGAAATCGACCGCCTCGCCGTCTTCTTCGGCGTTCTGCCCGAAGTCGAATTCCGCGCGGAATTCGCCATTGAACTTGAGCGACGCCGCGAACGGCCGCCCCATCTTGCTGCGAAAGCCGGTGAGCGGACCGATCTGCTTCTTGGTGATCAATTCCGCGACTTCCTCGGCCGCCCATTCACGTCCGGAAATGACCTTCCACATGTTGAAGTCGCAGGACAGGCACTGGAACTTGCGGTAGTTCTCCTGCACCAGGCCGCCACATTTCGGACACGGTGCGTCGACGGTGGCGAACGCGGTGTCGGGAATGTTGCCGTCGCGGATGCGCGCGACCAGATCGTTGGTGGCCTCGGTGATGTGGGCCATGAAGGCTTCCCGCGAAAGCTTGCCCTTTTCCATCTCCTTCAACTTGAACTCCCACTCACCGGTGAGCTCCGGCGACGCCAGTTCGGTCACGCCGAAATGGCGCAAGGCGAACATCAGGGAGAAGGCCTTGGGCGTGGGCACCAGTTCGCGAGCGTTGCGATGCACGTACTCCTCCTTGATAAGGCCCTCGATGATGGCCGCGCGGGTCGCCGGTGTACCCAACCCCTTCTGGTCCATCGCCGCGCGCAACTCCTCGTCTTCGATCAGCTTGCCCGCGCCTTCCATGGCCGAAAGCAAGGTCGCCTCCGTATAGCGCGGCGGCGGCTTGGTCTGGTTGGCACGTGCCTCGATGGCGGCGGTGTCCACCTTTTCGCCGGCGCCAACCGCCACCAGGTTCTCGTCTTCACCGGCGATCTCGCGTCCGTATACGGCCAGCCAGCCGGGCGCCACCAGCACCTTGCCCTCGGTCTTGAACTGGCGCCCCGCAACCTCGGTGATGCGGGTGGTCTGCATGAATTCGGCCGGCGGATGGAACACCGCCAGGAAACGCTTGACCACCAGGTCATAGACCTTTTGTTCGATTTCGCTCAAGGCCTTCGGCGCCAGCAAGGTCGGAATGATGGCGAAGTGGTCGGAAATCTTGGTGTTGTCGAAGATCCGCTTGTTCGGCTTGACCCAGCCGCTCTTCAATACGTTCTTGGCGTGCACCACGTAGGCGTTGGAGTCCTGCAACATCTCCATCGTCTTTTTCACCGTGGGGATGTAGTCCTCCGGCAGTGCGCGCGAGTCGGTACGCGGGTAGGTCAACACCTTGTGGCGTTCATACAAGGCTTGCGCCACGGCCAGCGTGTTGCGCGCCGAAAGCCCGAAGCGGCCATTGACCTCGCGCTGCAGGCTGGTCAGGTCGAACAACAGCGGCGAGGATTGCGTGGTTGGTTTGGTTTCCTCGGTGACCGTGCCGGGTTTGCCGGCGCATGCCGCGGCGATGGCGTCGGCATCGCGCTGCTGCCATATGCGCTCGGCACGCGCGTGTTCGTCGTCCTCGGGCTTCCTGAATTTCGGATCGAACCAGCGTCCGTTGTATTCGCCCGCAGCCGCCTTGAAAGTCGCATGGACCTCCCAATAATCGCGCGACTTGAAGGCACGGATGCGCTCTTCACGTTCGACCATTACCGCGAGCGTGGGTGTCTGCACCCGGCCCACGGTGGTCAGATAGAAGCCGCCTTCCTTGGAATTGAAGGCGGTCATCGCGCGCGTGCCGTTGATGCCGATCAGCCAGTCGGCCTCGCTGCGGCTCTTGGCGGCGTCCGCTAAGGGGAGCATTTCGCGATCATCGCGCAGGGACGCGAACCCGTCCCGAATCGACGCCGGCGTCATCGACTGCAGCCAAAGCCGCCTGATCGGTTGCTTGGCTTTCGCGTGCTGCACCACCAGGCGAAAAATCAGTTCGCCTTCACGACCCGCATCGCAGGCATTGATCAGGGCCCCGATATCCTTGCGCTTGAGCAGGCGCAACAATGTCTTGAGCCGGTCCTCGCTTCTGGCGATCGGCTTCAGATCGAAATAGGGCGGCACCACCGGGAGATGGGTGAAACTCCATTTGCCCCGTTTGACCTCGAATTCCTCGGGGCAGGCGATTTCGAGCAGGTGGCCGACCGCCGATGAAAGCACGTAGTCGTCCGACTCGTAATGATCGGCAGCTTTGGTGAAGCCGCCGAGCGCCTTGGAGATATCTAAGGCAACCGACGGCTTTTCGGCAATGATGAGGGTCTTGGACATGCGTCTTTTCAGGTTCAGGATCACGGTCGCTTGCAGCCTGTCGGCCTTGGGGCGTCGAAAGCGAAAATCGGCCGCAGCGTGGTCAGTTCTTGCCGCATTCGCTGACCAAAAGCTTGGCTACGCGGCACGAAGGCGATGAAAACTGGACCACTGCGGCCGACTTGTAGCCAACGTTCCCCAAGTCCGACTCTCTGCCGGGTACCGGGACTCCCGCAAGGGGCGGAAGTCTAAGCCTGTCAATTCGATTCGCGCAAGCCGTAATTGCCGCGCCAAGCCACCGGGCGTGCGCCGGTATCTATGACAAGCTATTGATTAATAGGAAAAATTACCTCGAAAAAAGCGTCACTAGTGCAATTCTCTCGGCCCACCATCCGACAACAGTTCATCGAATACCAGGGCATCCGGCGCAGCCCCGGCACTCCACAACAGCTCAAGGGTTATTCGGATAAAACCAGTCTGCAGTCTCCATCAACGAACTCTCAAGGCTACGATCATCGTCAAGCGCGAAGCATGTCCGCATTGTGCAAAGTCTGCTGGTGACCTGTCGGTTGCACGATATCGACCCCTACGATTACTTCGTCGATGTGCTGCAGCGGGTCGGCCAGCATCCGGCCTCGAGGGTCGGGCAATTGACGCCGCGATGCTGGA
>JAYVST010000787.1:0-2305 GCA_043775255.1 Burkholderiales bacterium | reverse complement strand
GCGAAGACGCCGGCGCAGCGTTGGCCCAGTCGCCGCGCGACCTCTTCGGCCTGCCCCGCCTGCTCCGGGGTCGACAGCACGAGAGCACGCTGCGCACCCAGCAGATGGAGCTCGCGCTCCAGATGGGCCAGCGCGCCGACGCCGAACACCACCCGCGCGGGGTGGGAAGAATAGACAAATTGCATCATGGCGTAGATTGCGCTATCGTAGCCAAAAATGTTCGCATGAAGAACCAAAGTTCGAATCGCGCATCAGGATGCGAAACTCGCGATCGTTTGTCAAGGACATTTCCGTTCGAATCTAGAACGCCAGTCAAATCAGGGAATTGCGCCTTCATGACACGCCACGATGCTGCGCCGCAAGTGGATCGTCCCGCACCCAGCGACAGTTATGTGCAGTCCTTCGCGCGCGGCCTGGCGGTGATCCGCTCGTTCGGCACGACGGCCCCAGCGCAGACCCTGACCGAAGTGGCGACACGCACCGGACTCGACCGGGCCGGCGCGCGGCGCATCCTGCTTACCCTGCAAGCGCTCGGCTATGTAATGCAGGACGGGCGCAAATTCCGCCTGACCGCACGCATTCTCGATCTCGGCTATGCCTATCTTTCGACCACCCCCCTGTGGAACCTCGCCGAACCGGTGATGGAAGATCTGGTCAGCCAGGTGCATGAGTCATGTTCGATCTCGGTGCTCGAAGGCGCCGAGATCGTCTACATTCTGCGCGTCCCGACCTCGCAGATCATGGCCATCAACCTCGCCATCGGCAGCCGCCTGCCCGCCTGGTGCACCTCGATGGGACGCGTACTGCTGGCGGGTCTCGATGAACAGGCCCTGGCGCGCACCCTGGCAGCCTCCACGCTCGTCGCCCACACCCGCCACACCGAAACCTCGCCGGCCCGGCTCGCCAGGATCATCGCGCAGGTGAAATCCGACGGTCACGCGCTGGTCAACCAGGAACTCGAGGACGGCCTGTGCTCGATCGCGCTGCCGCTCTTCGATCGTGCCGGCAGCGTGATCGCCGCGATGAACTTGTCGGCCAACGCCAACCGCGTCTCCGCCGCGCAGATGACGCGCAAGTTCCTGCCGCCGCTGAGAGCGGCGGCAACGCGCATCAACCAGGCGTTGGCCCTGCGCGCTTGAACGCTACAATGTGGGGCTTTCAACCCATCGCGAAAAGCTCCGCGCAAGCGCACGCATTGTGAACAGCAGTCAAACGCCCCCCGCCAAACAGCTGGTCAGCCTGCTCTTCACGGTATCGATCCTGTTCGGCGCCTTCGTGGTGCTCTCGCCGTTCGTTCTGGCGATCCTGTGGGCGGCGATACTGGCAGTGGCCACCTGGCCGCTGCACGAGAAAATCGTCCTGCGGCTCAAGCACCGCAACAGTCTCGCGGCTGCCGCGTCCACCACGCTGGTGCTGATCTTCTTGGTCGGTCCGATGGCGCTGTTGCTGGTGTTCCTGAGCCAGGATGCCTACACCGCCGCCTCCTACCTGATCGACGCCGATACCTACGGCAAGCCGGTACCGCCGGTGCTGGAGAAGCTGCCCTTCGGTGGCGACTACCTGACGCAACAGTGGGAGAAATACCTGGCCCAGCCGAAGCGGCTGTCCGCCATCCTGGAGGCCCAGCTCGACCTCATCCGCACGGCGGCGCAGTCGGTTTTGCTCGATCTCACCTCGCGCGTGGCGACCCTGCTGTTCGCGCTCTGGGTGCTGTACTTCTTTTACCAGGATGGCCGCGCCATCAGCGCCTGGGTCAACCAGATCGGCTACAAGTGGCTGGAATACCGCTGGCCGTCCTACGTGTTCCAGCTGCCCGACGCGATGCGCGCCGCGGTTAACGGCATCGTCATCGTCGGCTTCGGCGAGGCCCTGCTGCTGGCCCTGCTGCTGTGGCTCTGCGACGTGCCTTCGGCGGTATCGCTGGGCGTGATCACTGCGGTGATCGCCTTCATCCCGATGGCCGCGCCGCTGCTGCTGGCGGTCATCGGCTTTGTCCTCTTCGCCAGCGGCGCACCGGCGGCCGGCATCGCGGTGTTCGCCGTCGGCACCATTGTCGTGATGGCGACCGACTACGTGGTGCGCCCGGTCCTGATCCAGGGAGGAACCGCCCTGCCGTTCCTGGCCATCCTGTTCGGCATTTTCGGCGGTGTGGGCACCATGGGCATCGTCGGCCTGATCATCGGGCCGGTCCTGCTGGTGTTGTTGGTGGTGTTGTTCCGCGAAGCGGCGATCGACGAGAGGAGCATCGACCTCGACCTCACGCAGACGATGAAGGCCTACGACCCGCGCAATCCCTGAGACTGGA